>NZ_JCACCM010000007.1:0-67883 GCF_059501405.1 Myxacorys sp. | reverse complement strand
GTTCAAGTCGTCCTATTCTCCCTGATCCTCGTCCCCATGTCTAGAACACGACCAATTAGTCCAGGTGGGCAGTGATCCAATCAGTAATATGCAGTTTGAGTGGAATAACGAAAAGGTGGCGAGCAGTCTAGCGAAGCATGGAGTCTCGTTTGAGGAAGCAAAAACTGTTTTTGATGATCCTCTCTAATGTTGACTTCTATGATCCAGACCATTCTGAGGACGAGGAGCGTTATCTTATCGTTGGACACTCAAATCAAGGGAAATTGGTGATTGTGTCTTATACCGAGAGAAAAGATTCAATTCGCTTCATTAGTGCAAGAGAAGTAGCACGAACAGAGCGAGAAGCCTATGAAGAGGGATAAGTCAGAGATGGAAGATGATCTTCGGACAGAGTATGACTTGAAGAGCCTCAGAGTTAGAAGGTTAGGCTCTGGAAGGAAAAGTTTTGGTGGAGCCACTGTGCATTTAGAACCTGATGTTGCAGAGATGTTTCCTAGTGCCGATGCAGTAAATGAAGCACTACGATTCTTAATCAGGGTGATGCGAGATAATCAAACTCTTGCTCCTAAAACACAGGCTAACAATTCAAATGCAGCAGACGATTGAGAACTGCTGGTACTAAGTTCAAGCTTGTCTGCCGCCGCTGATTTGAGCCGTTATACGGCTCCGTTTTGTCGGTTGGGACAGTTGTTGAGAAGCTATCTGTGAGATACGATGTCGTAGGTTCAGCAAGGTTGTCAGTAAATCAGTAAAGTAATTGCAGCCAAACCAATCTGACCGTCAGCCCCTGTAGTCAATGCTAGGTTGTGAGAGGTGTAAATGCGGTTATCAAATAAGACTGTAGCTGTAGTCGGAGGCGGTTCAGGGATTGGATTGGCTGTTGCAAAGCAAGCCCATTCAGAAGGAGCAAGTGTCATTATTTTGGGACGTTCATCAACCAAATTAGAGCAAGCCAAAAGTTTGATTGGGGAAAATGTTAAGGCGATCGCAACAGATGTAATGGATGAGACAGCGATTAGCCAAGCCTTTGCAGAGATTGGCTCTTTCGACCACTTATTTATTTCTGCTCAAGACGCTTCCACAGCCCCCTTATCGGAGACTACGATGGAGAAACTGCGTCCAACCTTGGACAGCAAAATTTGGGGCGCTTTTCATGTGGTGAAACACGGTGTCTCTCAAATTCGCGCTAATGGCTCCATCACTTTTATTTCAGGGTTGGCAGGTCGTCGTGGCTATGCTGGTTTCGCAGTTGCTGGAGCCGCTAATGCTGGGATTGAGGCAGTTGCTCGGAATTTAGCCGTGGAAGTAGCTCCAATCCGGGTGAATACTGTCTGTGCGGGTGTGATTGATACTGAAATGCTTGACAAGATCTTTGGAGAGCAACGTACAGAGATTGTTAAAACGATTGCTGAGAAACTTCCTGTAAAGCGAATTGGCAAGCCAGAAGAAATTGCTGATGCGGTCTTGTTTCTCATGGGCAACGGGTTTATCACAGGAGCTACTCTATTAGTTGATGGTGGGGATGCGTTAGTTTAATCTGCAAAGTGAACACCGTAACAATTCTATTGGAGCGGCGAGCAAAGCCTTTGCGCTCCATTTTGGCGTTGTTTGTCGCCGCTCAACAGCACTGTTATGCCGTGAGTCTTCGGTGGAGTGATTCCCACAGGTTATCTGTTCGTTGCAGAACCTATAAGTTTGATGTTTTCTTCAGCCAGTCAATCACTGATGAATGTCTAGATGTCCATCCTAAAAGGCTTCTGGCTTTCTCCGAACGAATACGGCTGTTTGAGCCAAAAGCAAAATGAGCACCTTCTTGTCCCCATTCCTGAACGGCTTCCTCTACTGTCCAGCTTTGTGCTGCTCCCTCAAACTCAAGTTCATCTTGTATGGTTTGAGCAATTTCCTTAAAGCTTGATTCACCATTTTCGAGGAAAAAGAATGAACCAGCAGGAGCTTTCTCTAGTGCAAGCATGTAAGCGCTCACAACGTCCTCAATATGGATTGTTGACCAGATGTTTTCTCCTCTGCCAATATATCGAGCGGCCTGGTGTTTCTTAGCAACTGCAATCATCGAAGGAATCTGTATGCTTTGAGGGTGTAGACCTGTACCATCACCGTAAATGAGACAGGGGCACATAACAACAGAATGTACTTCCCGAACAACGCTCTCAATCAACTGAGTATCAATTGCCACTCGCCCAATTTTCTCAAAACGAATTGGACGGGGAATATCCTCATGGAAAATACGGTTGCTATATTCCCCAGCAGCGCGATCACCAACAATGCTTGATCCACTGGTATGAATCAGCTTCTTGCCCGACCCCGCAAGTGCTTGAAGTAATACCTCCACAACGAACGGGTCGTCTGCATCTGCAGCATTGATAACGGCATCTGCGGCATGAGCAGATTGAAAGAGAATTTGCTCATGCCGCAGTGTTCCAAGAACTGGTTCAATTCTCCTCTGCTTAAGCAATGCAGCTTTATCGGCTGACCTGCACAAGCCGAACACTTCATGCCCAGCAGATACCAAGGCCGTAGCGATTGAACCGCCGATATAACCAGATGCTCCAGTTACAAAAATCTTCATTTGCTCATTCAGTATAAAGTTGCAATCTGATTATGCAAAATTGCTTAGAATTGCGTAAGAATGCACATTTTTGTGCGCCAGTAACACAAGTGTTACTAGTTCAGTAGCTTGAGAGGAGGTTAAATGAGACATGCATCGTTTGATGGAGCAGGAGGTTGCTACATAGAAGCTGCTCTAGAAGTCATTGCAGATAAGTGGAAAGGCGTGATTCTCTATCACTTGCTTGATGAACCAAAGCGATTCAATGAGCTTAAACGTAGCTTTCCTGAACTATCGCACCGAATTTTAACAAGGCAACTGAGAGAATTGGAAAATGATGGTGTGATTAGCCGCAAGATTTATCCAGAAATTCCGCCCAAAGTTGAGTATTCACTGACAGATTTAGGTAGGTTGCTAAAGCCAACATTATTGTCACTTGAAGGCTGGGGAGTCAAATACGTTGAAACAACAAGATATTTAAGGAACTGCCAATTAGACAAAGCTGAGTAGTTCATGTTTAAGCTTTCGGGCAGCACATAACAAGCCCAATGCACACCGACCGCCGAGAGGCTATCTGTGTGCATTCGAGTTTATTAGCAGCCGCTGACTGGGAACGTTAGGCTGCTCAGCCCTCGGTGGGGTCGGTACTTGAAGCTTGCGTGTTAGTGTGAGCAGTTAAGATAGCTTGAGATATTCAAAGACTGGAGCTTTGAGGTTGTTTGAGAGAGGAACATGATCAAGTCAATATTATTGTCAGGGGGGCTGGTGAAAGCGTAATTTTCAAGTTGGAGTTTTTATGCTGAAGTTTTATTACAATCCGATCTCTGTCAATGCTCGTCGAGTCTGGGTCGTATTGCTGGAAAAGCAAATTCCCTTTGAGCCAATTCTGGTGAACTTAGATGGAGATCAGTTTCACGACAATTTCACAGCAATTAATCCGCTTCAGCGAATTCCTGCGATCGTAGATAACGGATTGCGGGTCGTTGAGTCATTGGCAATTTTGGACTATCTAGAGGCAAAGTATCCAACTCCATCATTAATGCCTAGCGAACCCGAAGCGATTGCTGTTGTTCGGATGATTGAAACGATTACGGTGGTTGAACTTCAACCTGCTACGATTCCTCTAACCCGACCACTGGTAGGATTGGAAGTTGAACCTTGGAAGCTTGAAGCAGCTCAACAACGAGTAACAATCGTCTTGCGGTTCTTTGAAGAGTTGCTCAATCAGCAGACTTACTTTGTAAAAGAAGAATTTACACTTGCAGAAGTTGTAGCTGGAACTTTAGTCCCTTCCCTACCTCTAGAGGACTATCCACGCTTAAAGGCTTGGTCAGAAAGACTAACTCAACGAGAGAGTTGGCAGCAAACGGTTGCTCATCCCGAAGCAATTGAAGCAGCTCTTCCCAATATCCGAAAGATTCTGGAGCATCGATCATAGCGATCGCGGCATAACCAGTTGATGAAGCGGACATCGAAAGATCTTGGTGGGGTTATCAAGATAATCTGCCGCCGCTTATCTTCGTTGGGCAGCAATACCACGGTGTTTGTACTTATGCTAATCGGATAGATTGGAGAAAAATTAATTACTCAAAGCAGACATATGGCAGATATGGAAATTGCTATTGGAGAAACTCCAACCGATGATTTTCAGAGATCGTTGATACAGAAACATACAGAGGCATTAGAAGAATGCGATCGTCTCATTCAGCGATTTAAGCACATAGCTGACTCGGACAAACGACGATTTACACGCCTCAATCAAGCAAGTGTGTTGTTAACGTTTGTAGTAACTATTCTTTCTACCTTGGCAGCGAGTAAACAGCTTGGTGTGTGGGAATGGATTGTGCCAATCATCAGTGCCCTTGCTGCACTCTCTACTACTCTGTTAAGCCAAAACACCTCTCAAAAGACTTGGGTTAATGCTCGCAACGTTCAACAAAAATTGCAATCAGAAAAGTTTCTTTATCTCCAAGACGCTGGCGACTATTTCAAATTAGAAGGAGAGGAGAAAACTCGACGATTCTCAGACCGAGTGATGGAGATTTGGTCGGAAGGTCATCAAAATTGGGGGCAATCTGCATCCGAGAAAAAGAAGTAGGAATATATATAGAAATACCAGTACAGGAAACAATTGAAATCCTCGGAGAAACTCCCCAACAAGCCCCTTGCAGCGAACTATAACGTGCTGGTGCAGAACCGAGGTTGCTCACAGTCGCTGAAGGGGAACGTTAGACCGCTTTATTTCTGATGGGTTTAAGTGCAATCCAGAAATGACCAGTGAAATGCGATCCTTCGGGGCTTGACAGAGCCAATCGCAGTTCTGAAAGGGAGATCGTAACATCATCCTCTAAAGCAGCGATCTCAAGTCCTTACCGTGAGGCTTTAGGTTTTGAACTTGCATAAATTCAGTCCAAAACCTAAATTCCAAATCGCTACATTTCTCGAACGCTCGGCTGACCGTCCTTCACTTCCCCAATCAGCACAACATCTGCAACTCCGGCAAAGATTCCATTCTCCAAAACGCCAGGAATGTTATTCAACGTTTGCTCCAATTCCTTTGGATTGTCGATGCGATCGTACTTCACATCCACCACCAAGTTGCCGTTATCTGTCACCACCGGGCCTGCTTTCTTCACGCCCATTCGCAACTCTGGCTTACCGCCGAGTTTCTTAATCGCATTCATCACAGGCGTCACTGCCATCGGCAATACTTCGACTGGCAACAAGAACGTCGAACCGAGATGATCGACTAACTTGCCACCATCGACGACAACAATAAACTGATCTGCCAAACAATCGACAATCTTTTCTTGAGTATGCGCTGCCCCGCCGCCTTTGATCAGATTCTTTTGCGGATCGACTTCATCTGCTCCATCGATCGCCACATCAATCTTCTCAATTTCATCGAGCGACACGAGGGGAATCCCATACTGACGCGCTAGCACAATCGCTTGAAACGACGTTGGCACGCCTTTGACATCTTTGAGTTCACCCGATTGAAGACGTTCTCCGATCGCTTGAATAGCATAAGCTGTTGTGGAACCAGTTCCCAACCCTACAATAGAACCAGATTGAACTCGCTCTGCAGCCGCATATCCAACCTGCTGTTTCATCAATTTAACGGGATCAGTTTCAGCGCTCATATCGATTGTTTAAACTTACAGAATCAACAGTCAGTCTACTAGATGCCATGCGCGAGAATGAAGAGTTTCGGCTAGAAGACGATGCGTTACTGCGCTCAGCGCTGGGGCAAGGAGAAGAATTTGCCCAAGCTAAGGAGTTTGAAGCGGCTCTCAGTGCCTACGATCGCGCCTTAGATCTTCAGCCCGATTCTGCGATCGCATGGCATGGACGCAGCAAAGCGTTAACTGAACTCAAGCAACTTGAAGCGGCACTCATTAGCGTCGATCGCGCCCTTGAATTACAGCCCGATCTGATCGAGGCATGGATTCTGCGGGGACAAATTTTTCAAGATTTAGACTCTTCAAAAGCTGCGATCGCAGCCTTCAATCAGGCCCTCACACTCGATCCAAACTGCTCTGAGGCTTGGTTGCATCAAGGCGAACTGCTTGCCCGAACTCATCCCCGCAAAGCGCTAGAGAGCTACAGTAACGCGATTGAATGCAATCCCAATGAAACCGAAGCGTGGCGACGGCGAGCCACATTATTATGGGCATTGAACCGACAGCACGAAGCGCTGGGCTGTTATGATGCCCTACTTGAGCAATCAGAGCAAGCGGACGACTGGCACAGCCGAGGCAATGTGTTGTATGGACTCAAACGTTACGATGAATCAGTTGAAAGCTACGATCACGCCCTTCAGCTTAACCCGGACAATGCGCAACTCCTAGCCAATCGCGGCGAAGTCTTACGAAAGTTAGGACGGGGTGACGATGCGATCGCCAGCTTTGATCACGCCATCAAACTCCAGCCCAAAGACTCGAAACTATGGCATCGCCGCGGCTTAGCCTTACGACAGCTCGGGCGATTTGAAGGCGCGATCGCAAACTTCGACAGAGCGCTAGCGATGCAGCCAAACTTCTGCGGGGCAACTCACAGCAAGCTATTCACCTTAATCAAACTCAAGCGGTTAAAAAGCTATCTATTCAGTAAGAATCCGATTGAGAAAATGAAACGTGCAAACGATTTGCATAATATTGCCAACGTTTTCATCAAGAGTAAGCTTCCTGGTTGTGTTGTTGTTGCGCTTAGTGTTTTCTTTAGCGTTTATTACATTGGAGCAATTCCCAGCCGATTAACTGCGATCGCCGTTGCCTCAGCATTTCTGATCATTTCTCTTTTGGGTGACTGGCTTGACGAAGCCAAGCGCTAAACGGAAGTTCAACCCATTGGTTTAGTGAAAATTAAAATCTATCTTAGGCAAGGCGAAAGATAAAACGCGCACCCTCCATACTCAAAAGTGCTACCAACTTTACCTAATGAAATTGCTATGGCATTAAAACTACACGTTCCAACCCTAAACAGCTCTGATGACGCAGAAAACATCAAACAAACAATTCTGACGCACGAGCCTGACGCCCATATTGATATTGACTTAGACCAAAAAACAATCACCATCGAAGCAAAAGCGTCTGAAGAAACCTTTAAGCAAGCTGTGACCGCCGCAGGCTATGAGATAAGCGGATACTAAGGTAAGGTAACGGGTTTGCTGGATGAAGTAATCTAACGTCGCGTGATTAGCATCCAGCAATGCTACTTTAGTTAAGCTAATGCCACTTTAGTTAAGATTAAGCGGCAGCATTTTCGGTAGGATAGGGGTCACGTTCACCCCCTTTTGACATGGCAAAGTTCTATCCAGAACTCACTGAATCCCTCCAGCAGTTTATTGCTCAGCAACATCTCTTTTTTACAGCGACTGCCCCGACTGAAGGGCGAATCAATCTATCCCCCAAAGGCATCGATACGTTTCGCATTCTCAATCCTCAAGCCGTTGCATACCTTGATTTGACGGGTAGCGGTAACGAATCTAGTGCCCATCTGATTGAAAATGGGCGAATGACAATTATGTTTTGCAGCTTTCAAGGCGCTCCCCTCATCTTGCGGCTGTATGGTCGTGGTCAGGTGATTTACCCAAGAGATGTGGCTTGGCAAGAACTAGCTTCATTGTTTCCACCGATTCCAGGTACGCGACAAATCATCAAGCTTGCCGTCGAGTTAGTGCAGACTTCTTGTGGAGCGGGCGTTCCTCTCTATGATTTCGTCACCGATCGCGACACCATTATTGATTGGGCAATCCGAAAAGGCAAAGACGGGCTGCAAGACTACTGGCACGCCAAAAACCAAGTCAGTATCGATGGTTTACCGACTCATTTGCTGGATGAGTCCTAACAATGAATGTCTTGAAGTGATGTCCAAGTCCGTGTCCGTGAATATAAAGACTATGTATCGGGATCTCCAATTTTTTTGAGAAATCGGAGATCTTTGCACAAGGGGGATGTCGTTTGTCCTTCAATTTATGAAGGATCAGGAACATCAGAGAAGGTTGTCCATCTTTAAAGCAGGTGTTAACTTAGCTGAGAAGGCGGTGCCTGCTGTGTGATCTTGCTCTAGAATTCATCAACTGATTCATCAACCATAGGTTACGAGTTGTTCTATGCACTTGCGATTCTCCCAAGACCTTGAAGCTCTTCTCAAACGCATTTCAGAAGAGCCGTTGACGCTGGCTGCAATTTTGGCGCAAACATCAGAGCGGGGATTCAGTCTCGCGATCGCACTGCTCGTGATTCCATTTCTGTTTCCAGTTCCACCCGGATTAACCAGCTTTGCGGGTGCAGGATGTGTGCTGCTAGGAATGCAAATGGCGCTAGGGAGACGATCGCCTTGGTTGCCCAAGAAGGTGGCTCAATTCAAATTTCCTCAAGCCTTTGCTAAACAGCTTTTACACAACATCCGTCGAGTCATGCGCATCCTAGAGAAGATTACTCGTCCTCGCTTCAGCCGAGTGACTGGTAATCCTTACGTCTGGCGATTCAATGGGCTATGCATTACTTGGTTGGCGATTTTGCTGATTTTGCCAATTCCCTTTACAAATCCGCTTCCAACGACAGGAATTTTACTTCTTGTCGTCGCCATGCTGGAGTCGGATGGCATTCTCATGTGTGCTGCTTATGCGCTCACCGTCGTCATTACTGCCGCTTGCGGACTGATTACTTACTTGCTTTGGCAGGCTCCTGGTCTTTTAGAGCAATGGTTGTAGAGAGTTATCAAATGTAGAGAGCTATCGAGGATAAAACTCTACGACATCGCGTTTGATCTTGATATCGTATTTGCCAAAGAAATCGTGCCCTAGCAATCCGACATCCATTTGGTCTGCGATCGCAACTTCTAAATTGTTGATAGTCAAGCCATTCACGGACATCGATTGAATGCGAGCAACCGGAAACTGCACAACACTTCCATTAGCAATACCTGCTTGCAGTGTTCTAATCGGTTTGATGTTTAAGTGCTGTGCGATCGCTTGAGTAATCAGCGAGGCACTGGCTCCAGTATCAACAATCATGTCAACGGGATAGGCTCCATTTAACATCACCTCAATCACGGGTGTTGACGCGATGTGACGTTTGATTGGGACGCGAATCACACCATCGTTACTGCGCTTGCTGACTTTTTGCAGAGGCGCTGTTTTCTTAACAGGCACATCACCGCCGCACAATTGCCCTAAACCGACGCGCTGACCCGACGAAGTGACCCAATAACAGGGGTCATCATAGGTGAAGTTGAGGAAGAGTTGAGTTGCCGTCGCCCGATGAACGATGAACATGGGCATCGCGATCACCATTGACAAGGCTAGATACCATGCGGTTCTCTTAGCAGTGCGCTTTGCGCGAATCGTAACTGTAGCTGAACGCTCAAACCGTGACTGATGCATACATTCTGAATTTCCGATACTCGCGATCGTCTCTTCATCGAGAGTACACGGATTACGATTTGAACTAACAGTACGTAGATGTTTACGTAGATTGTTGGGTCATTGCCGCAGCGCTCTTGCTAAGTCAACTCTGTCACAAAAAATTGATGTAGATACTAAAAAACTCAATAAAATCAATAGCTAAGAGAATCGGTTTGGAGATAGATTGATTGCTGCAATAATGAATAAAAATTTTATTCAGTCTTCCGCCACAAATGTCACTAATAAGGAAACATAGTTAGCAAGATTAAAGACTGAATGATTCTCATTAATATTCTTTACAACTTTGCGAGTGATTACCAGTATTGCATGTCTATTTGTGAAGATTGATGGACGAAAAGGAATGTTTGCTATCTCAAGTGCCAAAATCGACCCTATTGAAGCTGTGACGAACCCGATTACTCAATGCTAGATTTTCCACTCCTATTTGAGTTTTCTCGCGCTCATTGTGTCGCGATTTGCACCTTCCTCGTTCCTGCAAACCTGTTAACCACGATAACAACGCTGATGTTAACGGGGTTGCAGCGTCCAGCAAGACAGATCTGGATTAGCGTTGCGATCGCGGCTCTGTTCGCTGGAATCATGGTCTTCCATGTGCTCACATGGTTTATGGTTGGCGTTGTGATGCCCCCGACCTACATTCTGCTCGGATTGGGTTGTCTTTGCTTAGCGATGAATCTGTGGGCGCTTCTGGGTCGGCGTAGCCTAGCGCAACTGCTCCATTCACTAGTCAAAATTTGCACTAGAGTAGATCTGCCCCTCTCTCTCGATCTGCATGAGCGATTTGCGCAACGATCCGTCAAGCGGAGTTGATCCCTCTGAGTTGGATGAAGACTGGATTCCTGACGTAGAGGCAAACTCCACTGATATTGACGAACTGAGAAAACGACTGGTGAGAAATGTTGATCCGTCGAGTCCCATCATGATGGTGGAGACGGCATTTCTAGCCAGTGCTTCTAGCCTAATTTGGCTCGTCAATTCTTATTTTCCGATGGGTCCGGTGCTGCAAATCTTTTTTCCAGTGCCGATCGCGCTGTTGTACTTGCGATGGGGCAACCGTAGTGCTTGGATGGGGGCATTAGTATCAGGATTGCTGCTTTCGGTGTTGATCGGGCCTCCCCGCAGCATTCAGTTTGTGATTCCGTTCGGACTGCTGGGTGTTTTGCTGGGCGTACTGTGGTATCGACGAGCCCCTTGGGTGGTTTCAGTTCCAATGGGCGGACTGCTTAGTGTACTTGGAGATTTCTTTCGGCTGTGGTTAGGCTCTATCTTGCTGGGCGAAGACCTGTGGCTCTATGGAACAGTACAAGCCACCAATCTTTTGGAGTGGATTTTTACGAGACTAGGGCTGCTGGTTCAACCCTCTCTTGAAGTCATCCAAATGGCTGTTTTTCTCATTATCGTTATCCGCAGCCTCGTTTATGTTCTGATGGTGCATTTAGTAGCCTGGTATCTTTTTGACCGATTAAATTCACCCATTCCGCGCCCACCTCGCTGGATTCAAGTCATCTTTGACAATGATTGATGCTGGACAATGTATTGATGGCGATGAATGATTTCGTTTCGGTCTATACTCAACCGACTCAGGCTCGCCGTTGGCTGGAGCGATATGCAGGACAGTTGCCTTGCTTTGGTTGCGTGTTGGGCTTTACCGAAACCGGATTAATTCCAGGCATTTCTGCGGCAGGCGCAACTCCAGACGATCGCCGGTTTACTGCGATCGCAGATGCCGAATTCTTGATCAATGGCGTGCAACCTAATCCAATCTATCCACTCCCCCCTCTGACGGCGGGGGCATCTCCAGTTCTAATTTCTCGCGCCGTTATTGAAGCGCTTTCGATTCCAGTTCAGATCTTTAACGCTGGATTGCCTCAACCTCCCACTGTTCCTGCGATCGATTTAGATGGAGAACCCGCTCGTTGCCTTAGCACAGGACAAGCAATGAGCCGGAATCTAGCCGAGCATTTATTTCAGCAAGGATTGAAATGGGGTGAAAAACTAGCAGCTCAATATTGGGATCGGTACTTGGTGATCGGAGAATGCGTGGTTGGCGGCACGACCACCGCTCTCGCTGTGCTTTTAGGCTTAGAAATTGACGCGATCGATAAGGTAAACAGTAGCCATCCAATCTGCAATCACGCGCAAAAACTGAACTTGGTGCGACAGGGTTTAGCTGCAAGCAGAGAGGAGACTCATCCTCTTGCACTAGCGGCCGCGGTTGGCGATCCCATGCAAATTGTGGTGGCAGGCATGACGATCGCGGCCAGTCGAACCTGTGGTGTGTTGCTGGCAGGCGGCACTCAAATGCTCTCGGTGTACGCGCTGACTCGCGCGATTACTACCCATGTTTCTCTCGATTGGCAACCCGAAAACGTTGCGATCGGAACGACGCGCTGGGTAGCAGAAGATCCAACAGGCGATACGATTGGGCTTGCGCAAGCGATCGGTTCTGTTCCACTTCTGGCGACACCGCTGAGCTTTGCATCCTCTCGATTTGCTCAACTCCGGATGTACGAGCAGGGGTATGTCAAAGAAGGCGTGGGAGCGGGCGGATTAGCGATCGCAGCCCACCTCTATGCAAACTGGAACCAGCAAAAACTACTAAGTGCGATCGAGGAGTTAGTGGAGCAACGAAGAAAATTAGAAGAAAGAAAAAATCAGCCTTAATTGTCTCTTTCTTCTTTCTTAACTAGTAAACTCGTCGAGCTAATAACTGCTCCTCAAGGGCAGCAATTCGGTTGTAGGCAGCCGTTAATTGCGCAGTTAATCGTTGAACTTGAACTTCTAGAGAGAGAGTTTTGTCTCCACTGTGAGTGGATGGATCAGCCTGTCCATCATCTAAAAGTACGTCTTTATGTTCCAACGAATCTATCTGACGATAACCAACGCTGGCATAGCGCCCAGAGCCACCACCAAAGGAAGCCCGGCTCATCGGGTGACCTGGAGCTACTTTCATTTCTGCGAGAACTTGAGCAAGGCTAAGGCTCAACTGTTCAACGACTTGATGAACAGAGTCAACCTTGCTATCGAGCGTGTTAATTTGCGTTTGTAGCGTATCCATTTGCTGACCTGTTACCCCTACATTTTCTGAAATATATAGTAGACAAAAAAAGCAGTTTTCTTAGTGAATTTCCGATTCATTTAACCTTTTGTTTTTTTGTCAGAATGTAGCTAAGCAAACGAATGAGTAGCTGCTTTATTGTTTTGTCAGATTGTAAACGAAATAGCAAAATTGATAGTTAACTATTTCGTTAGATTTGCGCCAAATAACTGGTAGTTCAGACAGGGCTTAGTGTCTAGCATCCTTGATCTAATGACAAGCTGTAGCGAGATAAAAGCTATATGTTAAGAACTCAAGTTGAGTCCATTAATAGATAGCTTAATTCCTATCAATAATAAGTAAGTTCAATTTGATTAATGGCGCACCTGATCCCCTTAATATAGCCAGAAGTTTAAAGCAAAAACTTTCCCTATACATGAAAGCTTTTCGTTTAGAATCAAAACGTTGTACGTCAGACAGGGAGCGAGAATGCAGATTCCTGTATTGGAAACACCGCGCCTGATCTTGCGTGAATTTTGTGAAGCAGATCTAGATGTCTTTGCAGAAATGAGCGCTGATCCAGAAGTGATGCGCTACATCGGCAGAGGAAATACACGCTCTCGCGAAGAAGCATGGCAAGGCATGGCAATGATGCTAGGACATTGGCAATTGCGAGGTTATGGAATGTGGGCAGTCGAAGAGCGGCACACAAAAAGGATGGTGGGTCGAGTGGGCTTTTTGAACCCAGAAGGCTGGATTGGCTTTGAACTTGGCTGGATGATGCACCGCGCGTTTTGGGGACAAGGTTACGCAACGGAAGGCGCTAAAGCTGCGATTCAATACGGATTTGAAGTATTAAAGCAACCACACATCATCAGTTTGATTCGTCCGGCAAATCTTGCTTCTAGACGGGTTGCCGAGAAGCTTGGGGAAACCGTTGAAGGCACAACGGAGGTTATGGGAAGTGATGCAGTGATATATGGGATTGATCGCGATCGCTGGCGAGCGATCCAAGATTGAGGGCGCTGGCGAGCGATCCGAAGCCCTATCCCAAACTAAAATTTGCTAAATTCACTGCTTCTGTCACACTCGTAGATACGGCTCGATAGGAAAAGTAATGCTCAGTTTTCAAGAATTTTTTGATGCTTGTTCTGGCGTCTGGAAAACCGAAAGAACATATCACTCCATGCCTAGTGGCGAAATCGAGCGATCGTTTACCGAGTTTCATGTCGATCGCTTAACTGACACCGAAGCACAGCGCATTCTTACGCCATCGGAAAACTTTCAGATTGATCCCGCTCAGATCGAAATGGGAGGTACGTGTCCAGGGTTTGCGATCGCGTTCGATACGCTGTCTGAAACAGGCGAACGGGTTGCGATGAGCCTCAAAGCCCTGTTTGTCCCTGATCAGTATGTCACCCATTCTGCGCCAACAGAGGCTCTGATACTGCCAGTTGTATCTCACGTTGCGGATGGAGACACCATTCAAGGATTCTATCTGCGCGATCAAGGCTATTCTGAACCCGGCGCGATCGCGGGTCGGTTCACCTATCAGCCGATGCGCCAAACCTTGGAAATGACAACGCCCTACAAGCGATCGATCGCGGTCGATCAAATGCGTCTCATTTCTCCTGATGTCCGCCTGCGAACGATTGTGACGTACAACCGTCCAGAGCCGGGACAAGTGCCCTCAGAGATTACGCTGATCGGCTTTGGCGTTGAGCGAAAATAGAAATAGAACAAGAGCTTGGATGTGAGGCATGGATCGACGGAGTTTTTTAGTAGGAACCGCTGCCCTTGGGGTTTCGTTATCGGGATGCAGCCCAGCACCGAATGCGTTGCGGGTGCGATCGCTGCGAGATTCGGTTCCAGCCCAAGTGGTAAGCCAATTTCATAAACAGTTTAATCAAGCGGCGATCGATTTTAAGCCAGAAGATCAGCTAGGAGACTTGTTTGCCCTGCTGCAAGAGTGGAAGCAACAGGTCAATCCGCCCGCTCCGTCTTCTCTTCCGAGCTGGATTCCTTTCATTGGTAATCGGGATGTCGCTGCTCCCGATTTAGCAACGTTAGGAGATTATTGGCTGACTACGGCAATTCAACAGGGATTGATTCAACCCCTGGATGTATCGGTGTGGGAGCAGTGGAGGCAACTACCAGAAAAATGGCGTGCGATCGTGACTCGCGATAATCAAGGTCGCCCTGCTGCAAATGGTCAGGTTTGGGGTGCACCCTATCGGTGGGGCAGTACTGTGATTGCTTACCGGGCCGACATTTTCAAGGAAAAAAACCTGAAGCCGCCCACAGATTGGGCCGATTTGTGGCGAGAAGAGTTGAGGGGACGCATTTCGCTGCTCGATCAGCCCCGAGAAACGATCGGGCTGACACTCAAAAAACTTGGTAAGTCCTACAACACACCGGATCTGAGCAAGGTTGAGAATTTAGAATCCGAGTTAAAAGCCTTGCATCGGCAAGCCAAGTTCTATAGTTCTGAAACCTATCTACAGCCGTTGATGCTAGATGATACATGGGTCGCGGTGGGCTGGTCTTCGGAGGTTTTGTCCTCTAGACGGCGCTCCCCCGGTATCAAAGCAGTCTTTCCGGCTTCAGGAACGTCTCTTTGGGCGGATGTGTGGGTTCGTCCGGCGACTGTGACTACCCAAAATCCAACCCTGTCTCAATGGATTGATTTTTGTTGGCAACCTCAGATTGCTCCGCAGCTTTCCCTCCTAAGTCAAGCGGCATCCCCGATTCTGACAGCGCTTAAGCCAGACTCTTTGCCTGAAGCGTTGCAGCGTGACCCGCTTCTATTTCCCGATCCTAAAACGTTGCTCGATCGCAGCGAGTTTCTTGAACCGCTCTCTCAGGCTACGGTCGAACACTACCGTTCTCTCTGGGCAAAAGTCCGTCAGGGCTAGTGCGTCCCCGAATACCGAATTTGCCTGTAGAATCGAGCGCTAAACTACACGCTAGAGAAGCTTGTGACTTTAATTTGTCTGACTTTGGTTTGTCTGACTTTGGTTTGTCTGACTTTAATGTGTATATGGTTTCCTCTGTCTTGGCGACATCGGTGTTGAACGCGCAGGTGTAGGCAGCTAAGAGTGTGCCTTGGCGATTGAACACGCGGACATTGTGGCGGTAGTCCCCTGCAACGGTTCCGAGGCGATGTACAAACTGATAGCGTTCTAAATAGTCGAGCAAACTCCACACTTGCTGATTGACCAAAAAATCGACGCGATTTGATTGTCCGTTCGTTCCAGGACATGCTAACCAGCGATCGATTAGTCTCCGGCCAAATTGGGCTTGGGCGGAAATTTCGTCTCTTAGCCACCAAAAGCTAGGAATGGTGAGTCCAGATTCTGACATTGAGGATTCCGTCGTGCCTTTGACAGAAGATGAACAGGAACCATCTCGCATTTGAGCGAAGACAAATGGCTCGCTTGACGGAACTAAAGCGGATTTCAACGAAGGGGCAACCGCTGCGTTCAACCCTTCGGATGAAACTGCACTCTGAGTGATTCCCGTCACAAGCAGTAAGACGCTCGTTCCCAACACTTTCTGTACCAGCGCTGAAATAGATCGGATTGGCTTAGCGTCTCGATTCATCCTGCATCCCTCTGACCTCACATCGAATCTCGCACAAGGTCAAGCACGATGGCAACCACTTGATCAGGATCGATCGGTTTTGAAATGTGGTGCTGAAATCCTGCTGCGATCGCGCGTTCTTGATCCACTTCACTCGCATATGCTGTCAGCGCGATCGCAGGCAGCGTCCTTCCAGTGGCCCGAATCGTCTCGATCAGGCCGTATCCATCCTCTTCGGGCATGGCAATATCACTGAGCAGAATGTCAGGATTGAAACGTTCTAGAATGCTCAGAGCTTCTGATGCGGAGTCGGCAACTTGAACGATCGCGCCTGCATCTTGTAGCAAAAACGCGACGATATCTCGCGCATCAAAATCATCATCCACGACTAAAGCGTGAAGACCAGCGAGGGGTGATGGTCGCCGCGAGGACTCCGCCGCTTCACGAGTCGGCTCAGTCTTTTCGGTTTTTAGCAGCGGAATCTCGACAGTGAAGGTTGCGCCTTGGTTGTCTCCTAGGCTTTCTGCCCAAATTCTGCCGCTGTGCAGTTCAACGAGTTGCCGCGCGATCGCAAGCCCTAGTCCTAATCCGCCAAATTTGCGCGTGGTTGAGCCGTCTTCTTGCCGAAAGTACTCAAACACATGTGGTAGAAACTCCGCGTCAATGCCGACGCCTGTATCTTTCACCTGAACTCGCGCTTGGTTACCCACTTCCGTTAGGGTTACGTCTATTTGTCCTCGCTCTGGCGTAAATTTGATGGCATTAGACAAAAGGTTCCAAAACACCTGCTGCAATCGACCCGCATCTCCTAAAATGGATCGAACATTTGGATCAAGCGTCACATTCAGTCGAATCGCTTTTGCATCTGCGGCGAGCCGAATCGTTTCGAGGGCAGCCGAAATTACGAAGCCTAAATTGATGGGGAACTGATTTAAGGTCAGTTTGCCGCGCATAATGCGGGACATATCCAGCAAATCTTCCACCAGTTGAGACTGCAGCTTGGCGTTGCGCTCGATCGTGGTGACGGCATCCTGCGTTTTTTCTGGGCTGAGCCGCCCGCTTTGCAATAGCTTTGCCCAGCCTAGAATTGGATTGAGCGGCGTCCTCAGTTCGTGAGATAACACTGCAAGAAATTCATCTTTGAGTTGGTTGGCGCGTTCGGCTTCTTGACGAATAGTCTGTTCCTGAGCCAAGGCACGCAGGCTTTGTTCGGCGTAGCGATCGCGCTCTTCCACTGCACATTTTTGATCGTGAATATCCGTACAAGACCCATACCATCGAATAATCTGCCCGTTCTCGTCTCGCAGTGGGAAGGCGCGTCCTAGGAACCAGCGATACTGCCCGTCACTAGCACGACGAAAGCGGTACTCAATCTGATAGTCTTTGCCAGTACGAATCGATTCGTTACACAGGTCAATACAGCGTGGCAGATCATCGGGATGTAGCACAGGCTCCCAGCCCCAGCCCTGGCTTTGCTCTAGGGTCAGGCCCGTATAGTCAAACCAGCGTTGGTTGTAGTATTCAAGCCAACCATCCGGTCGAGCCGTCCAGAACATGTTTGGCATCGAATCGGCGAGTGCCCGGAAGTTCTGCTCGCTCTGTCGCAATGCTTCTTCGCTCCGCTTGCGATCGCTGATGTCAAGAACGAAAGCGACGTACTCTTCTTGCGCTTCGCCAATTAGGGTGAAGCCTATCAGCACCCAAACTCGGCTACCGTCTTTACGAATGTATTCTTTTTCGTGAGGCGTACAGGCTTTGTGCGCTTGAGCTTCTGCGATCGATTGCTGATCAACTTGCAACCATTCGGACGGAGTAATGTCTGTCCATTTCACTTGTCCTGACTCAAATTCTTGACGGGAGTAACCGATAATCCGCAAAAACTCATCGTTGGCGTATTTAACACCACCGTAAATATCTCCAAATGAAATGCCAATCAGGTCAGAATCGACAAACCGAGTTAATCGGGTTTCGGTGTCTTGCAGCGCTTGCTCGACGCGCTTGCGATCAGTAATTTCTTGCACTACGCCATTGATGCCTAGCACCCGTCCATCTTCTACAAACGGATAGTAGCTCGACAGCCAAACTCGCTCTACTCCGGGCTGAGCGCAATTAGTGCCTACAACTTCTAAATCTAAGATCGGTTCGCCCGTTTCAATCACGTGCCGAAATAGGGGTTCGATCGAATCGGCAAGTTCGGGCAAAACCTCCCGAAACGTCCGCCCGATATGCTCGGATGCAGGTGTTCCATTGATCTCAGCCAGAAGCTCATTTACCCGAACATAGCGAAAATCTGTATCGACAAAATACAACCCAATCGGAGCCGTCGCATAGATTGCTTCAATTTCTGCAAGTCGTTGGTGAGACAGCCGTTGCGCCTGCCCTAACTGAACCGCGAGCGAAGTCATATTGTGATTGAGTACCTGATTGAGGCGATCGAGTTTCGCTTCAACCCGGTCAAGGTCAGCTTCCGCCTGCGGTCGATCTAAATTTGATCCCCCCTTAGAGGAGCCGTCTAAACGGGCTGGCGTGATGGCTCGCAGCGTCGTTACCACGGCATAGGGAGTGGTGGCATTGTTTTGGAAGAGAGGATTGGAGTCTAGCTGTAGCCACACCAACGTCCCGTCTGCACGGTAGAATCCGATCACGGCATTCTGACCAGGTTGACGGGGGGCAGCGGTTCCGTTGAAGTTGCGCCCAGCAATCATGCCAAGCTGATCGATCGCAAAAGGTGAACCATCTGGGCAAATCGTTCGTCCTAAGGCATGCAACGAAATCTGGCCAATAATTTGCTCAGATGAGTACCCCAACAATTGCTCTGCTGCTACATCGCAAGCTTGAATCGTTCCGTCTGCCGATTGCAGCACCATGCCAGCCTTACCACTGCTTAGAGACGCAGGCTGAGCATTACTACTAAAGCTTCTTTCTGCCTGCGACACGGGGGATTTCTCTTGCATTCCAATCTGACTCTAAGGATTGTTACGTTTTGTCAAGTTCTTTTCATCAAATTATAGACCTAGAGGAACCAGCATCTATCGTTTGAGATAGCTTGCCTCGGTAGCTTGTCTCTTATGGTAAGTGCTATTTCTTAAAACGTCTCTAACGATTAGGCAGCATAGCCCTCTTTCATCACTTTGGTAGGAGCAAAAGCTGAAAGCTTTGCTGCACCTGCGTTTTGCTCTTTTGTCATCTTCGAGCCGTCAAAATAGGAAACTCGCACTGGAGCTAGGTTTCAGAGTTCACTTCAGCGAGAGTGATGAAAGAGGGATAGTTTGCTCAGATACAATAATGAGGACGACAAGGCTAATGCACACTCAGAAAGCTGCCGCTTAAGACCATGCTAAATCCGCTTCGCCCGCTTAAATATTTGCCGTGGATTCTGCTACTTCAGGCCTCTGTAGTGACCACTATCTTTGCGATCGCGGTTGATCTGCTCCTATCTCTCAGTTTTCTTGTGCCTGTGGTTCACACGGTTGCCCTGCAACTGCTCAACTCTCCCTTAGAAATCCTGATCCGGTTGGGGGCGGCGGTCGGGGTAGGAGCGCTAGGAGTGGTGGTCTTAAAGCGCTGGTTTCGTCAAATTATTGTGACAAACTCTATTCTCTGGGCGCTCGTTCCGTGTTTGCTGCTGTGTTTGTTTTTAAAGTCAGTGCTAGGTCTGCCCGCTCCTTTGCTACCAGCATTAGACTATACCGTGCTGGTCGGCGTCGTTTTGGGCGTGTTTTGGAGAGGACGACGCTACTAATTCTGCCGCTGCTAATCTTGCCAAAGTCGGCGTCCTGCTTTGCCCTTTAAGCGATCGTGCGTATCGCGCAGCAAGGTCGGAATATCGAGCGCTTGGGGGCAGCGAGGTAAACAATCGCCACAATCGCTACACCGATTAGCTTTGCTTCCGGGAAACCAGTGTCCGGCATTCTCAAACATGCGATAGCGATATTCTCCAAATGCCGTCATGTCATAGCCCACTGCTAGATTCCGTAACCGTAATACCTCTGGAATATGAATGCTTTCAGGACAGGGCAAACACGCATAGCACTGACTACACAAATCGCTTTGCAACACTGCTTTCTGGTGCTCTTTGAGGCGATCAATAACTCTTAATTCTTCTAAGGTTAGATTCTCATCTCGAACTGTGAGAACGGCATCTAGCTCTCTGGGCGTGGCGGCTCCAACGCTCAGCGTAGTGATACGTGGATCGCTCAGGAGAAATCGATAATTTAGCTCCAACGCAGAAAAGGGCTGACAGAGGTCAATCAGGGTTTGCGGCGGCGTGTGGAGCAGTCCTGCTTTATCGGCGGGAGAGATAATAAATACGCCCATATCTTTTTCAGAAGCGCGGGCGATCGCGGCTTCATTTCTCCTAAAGAAGAGTGAGTAATGCAAATTGACAAACTGAAACAGATCAGTGTCGATCGCAGCTAAAATTACCTCCAAAAATCCGTGGGTTGAAAATCCAACGTGACGCACTCGTCCGTCTGCCTGTGCGTTTTGAACCCCCCGCATACACCCGTCTTTCGCCGTCACCCAGTCAAAATGCTCCCACGTGTTCAAGCCGTGAATACCTAAACTATCGAGATAGTCTACTCCCAAGCGCTGCAATGACTCGTCGATCGATCGCTCCATTGCATCAGCATCCGGCGTTGGCGGAATCTTGGTTGTTAGGTAAAGCTGCTCGCGTGTCGGCCTTGTACCTTGCGCTAATCCTCGAAGTGCCGCTCCCAAAAACGCTTCGCTCTGTCCATAGCCCCTCGCTGTTTCAAAGTGAGTGATGCCGATCGCGATCGCACGCTGCACTGTTTGGGCCGCGAGTTCTTCCGACGCTAAGCGCATCGTTCCTAATGAGAAGACAGAGTAAGGTAAGTTCGTTTTGCCGAAGCGACGGTAGTGCACGGTGTTCTAACTACGTGAACCCAAAAAACGGCGTATCAGAATCCCTGATTTCTCGAAAAAATTAGAGATCTTTACAATCAAGCTTTTCTTCTGGTAGCCGACTGCCGAAGCACGAGGCTTGATTTACTGAGCTTCCCCGCTACTAAATCGTCCTTTCTGAATCAGATCATCAGGACTGAGATTGGAGATAAAGTCTCGGAAAGCACGGCGTTCAGCTTCATCCGCATCGCGATCTACTGGAATTGAGGCATCCGCGATCACTTCTTCCATCACCCATATTGGGCTGTTGGTGCGAAGAGCAATTGCGATCGCATCGCTTGGGCGCGAGTCAATTTCACGCCGTGCGTCGCCCTGCATCACAACCAACACTGCATAGAACGTATTATCTTGTAAGGAATGGATAATAACTTTCTCTAGCACCATATCCCACGCTTCCATCAAATTCACAAAAAGATCGTGAGTTAGGGGTCGTGGAGGAGTCTGGTTTTCTAAGACGCTGATAATTGCTTTCGCCTGATCTTGTCCGATATAAATAGGAAGCGCTCGTCGGTCGATTGAATCCTTTAATAGAACGATCGGGCTTCGAGTAGCAGCGTCTAACGCAATTCCAGCGACCTTCATTTCAATCATCGGTATAGCCTCTGAACTCCTCAGGCAAGGGGATACTGCGATGTCGGGACAGGAAGTCATTAAAGACTCCTCACCCTGTAGAGTAGAAAAATCTGAGGGGGTGAGCTACAAGTATGCCCTGTCTTCCTTGATCCTAAATGATCAAGCCCAAAATTTGACAAAATACAGGACACTTCTATATTTCACCGAACACCTAAAAATTAAAATCAGCGATGACGAGGATATTACTAGACCTCCCATGGGGACAAAAGGCGTATTTTGACTACTGGGTAAGATCCCATCACTCCCTGTAGAAACGCGCTTAATTGCGTCTTTATAACATGGCATCGAAGTTAAGCAACAGGTATATAACACTAAGCTCTTCCAAAATTACCTCAAGTTATCTGTCAATACGTAAATCTTGATCAGAAAAGAAAAATATACCTGGAAGGCAGGGTGTAGCGTAAAGTAAGTTCCCTTCCAGTCTCACTACCTCTTTAGCCCCATGTTTACCGGACTTATTCAAACCGTTGGAACACTGACCTTACTTAATACTGAGCAAGTTGAAATTGCTTGTCCTGACCCTTCCGCTTCTCTAATGCAGGACTTAGAGATCGGAGATAGTGTTGCTATCGATGGCATTTGCTTAACCGTGACGGAGATTAAATCCAACGGCTTTATTGCTGATGTGTCTCCAGAAACGGTTCGTCGGACTACGTTGGGTCAGACTGACGACGGGACAAAGCAAGTCAATTTAGAAACGTCGCTACGAGTGGGCAGCAAACTCGGCGGACATTTTGTAACCGGACATGTCGATGGGGTAGGGATATTTCAATCGGCAGTTCAGACAGCGACATCTTGGGAGATGACGTTTGCCACTCAGAGTGCCTCTGTAGCACGATATATTCTTCCGAAGGGAAGTATTTCTGTGAATGGCATTAGTCTGACGATCGCAGATTGTGCCCCCAATGGCTCGTGGTTTACGGTAGCGGTAATTCCTCATACCTATGCTGAAACCAACCTATGCCACCTCAAACCCGAAGGCTGGGTCAATTTAGAGGGTGATATTCTCGGCAAGTACGTTGAGAAGTTTTTGGGATCAGGACGGTCGTTATCCGATACAATTCCCGATCGGATTTCCCCGACGTTTCTAGCCGAGCATGGCTACATGTAATTGAGGCCTGTCAGAACTTATCGAGGTGATGGCAGCGGATTTGGGAGCGGATGAACGAATGCAGATTAGGCATCACTATAATTTTTAATCTGCTACATTCGCTATCCGCTGCCACGAGAAACCTCTCCGCCGTTCCGAAAGTTCACAAAGCGAACTCTAGAAGACTGATCGCTTCTTGCAGGTTAATTAGCGGCTGTTTTTTGAGGAAGCTGACTTTGACTGACCTGTAGCGATTTTGCCAATCTCGCTACAGACTGCTCTAGAGCAAATCCAGCATCTTCTGCCACCCAAGTACCATCTTGCATTTGTTGACGCAATTCAAAGTGCAGGTGAGGTCCAGTCGAGTTTCCAGTGCTGCCTACTCGCCCGATCGCGGCTCCTTGCTGAACAATATCACCAGGTTTAACAAACACTTCTGATAAGTGAGCGTAGAGGGTTTGTTGTCTTCCATCGGTGTGTTCGATCCCGATCGCGACGCCATAGCCGCCCATCAAGCCCGTCATAATCACCCGACCCGCTAAGGCCGCCAACACAGGAGTTCCCATCGGTGCGCCTAGATCGGTTCCGGTATGAATGCGTTGTGCTCCGGTAATAGGGTGAATCCGCCAGCCAAAGAATGAGGTAATAGCCGTCGGAATCGAGAGCGGAAAGAGCAGGCTCACGTTCCCGTTTCCTGGCATCCCGAGGGGTCGAACCGTGCGATTGTAGTAGGACTGGACGGTGCTGTAAGCACTGCCGACAGAACCGCCATTCCAGCCAATGCCGCTCGACGACAAACTGACTGGACCGACCTGTACAGGCGCAGCGCTGACAGCCTCCGCCTCAGCAGAGACTTCAGCAAATTTGGGACGAACCACGCCTGAAATCACATTCGAGATTGCTTTAGAAATGCCTGATGGTTTGACCGCTATAGGCGCTTTAGAAGCTGCTCCACAACTGCCGACTTGTCCCTTCTGTACCGAAAACTCACACCCAGAGATTCGCTCTGAGAACACAACCGCGTCAGGCGCTTCATAGTCTTCTGAGGAGGCAGGTGGCTGACCAATTAGGTCGGAAGCCGTATTTGCACGACTAGGCGCGGTTTCCCCAGTGCGCTCTGCGCTGATCGGAGCGGAGACTCTTTCAGAAGCTAAAGGCGGAGACGGTTCTGGAACCGCCTGTTCGAGAGGCGCAATCGCGGCAGCGGGATTAGGCTTAACCTTAACTACGATTGGAGATTCGGGGGCGGCTTCTTCGTTTCGCACAACGGTAATCGCGGGTGGCTCTGCTGGCAGCGTGGCTGTGGGGGCAGCAGCGGGCGCAATAGAGGATGGAGTAATAGAGACTGACGGCGAGGGAACTTGAGCAAGGGCAACTCCACTGCTAAAGACACTGAGGCTGCTAAGACAACCAAGGCGTTTGATCAAATTTTTACGACTGCACATCGCTTTAGCGGTTGAATTGGATTGCTGGGTCATCTTTGAGTCTCCTCACGCACAATATGCTGATGGTATTTATAAAATGTCTCGACAAACGCTCTGGCACTATCAATCCGACACCATGTCAATTCATTAAAGTGCCGCTCACAAAGAAATTGATTCCGAGGAATTTCGGAAGTATTTACACTAATTAACCATATCTCTGCCCTATCGTACCGAGTTTTATGAAGATTTCATCGACAGCTTTTTGCTGAGACGCCAGATTAACTCGCCACCTTACTAGTCCGAACCTGACGCTGGGGTGCTGCCAGTGCTAGTAGCCTGATATGGCGCTAGCAATTGCTGTGAGCATTTCCAGTGACTTGACCAAAGGTGTTGGTTGTTCCCGGAGATTGCCAACACCAACATTGGATCAAAATGGCTTTCGTGATCCAGTCAAGCTAAATTCGAGCTTTGAGAATGATCTCACTCAGGTTTAACGCATTTTCAGGACGCGATCGTTAAGCCGCTTCAGACAACTAAAATTTTATTCGTGGTTTCACTGAGTCGAGCCGGAGCGCTTCACAAAGCTTTTACAATTCTTCGAGCAATGCATCTGCTGAATTAAGTACACAGCTTCGTCACTTTACCAAAACCGAGTAACGTTACCATAAAAATCTTGCTTCTCTTTACCTCTTCATCCTTATGCACGCTTGGCACTGGCAAATCTGGAACGATCTTCCCTACCTTACCTGTAGTCTGCTTGACCCGTGGCCGCATGGATTTTTTACCCAACAGTTTGCACCGCGATCGCCATTTGAACTAACGGAGATCCTGAGCGCTGATGCTCAGCCTTACCGGACCCAACAAATTCATGGTGATATTGTCCTTGCCCCGTCTGAAATTCCAAATCCTGACGATCGCAAGGAGTTCTCTCAGGCAGATGGATTGATTTCTGAACGGGCAAATCAAGCGGTGTGGGTCTGTAGCGCGGACTGTACGCCTGCTTTGATCGCCGATGGTAAGACGGGTCAAGTGTCTGCGGTTCATGCGGGATGGCGGGGAACAGCGCTGAAAGTTATCCCGGCTGCGATCGCCCGCCTGCGCGATCAAGGTAGCGATCTACAGGATCTCCGTGTGGCTTTAGGTCCGGCAATTTCGGGTGAGGTCTATCAGGTGTCTCATACCGTAGCCATCGAGGTTGGTTCGACGATCGCGGCGTTGCAAACCGACCTGCCTGACGCCGAAAAAATAGACCAATTACGTCAATTACCCAATTCGCCCATTCTGCCTGACGCAACGCCCGAACGATCGCGATTGGATGTTCGACAGGTCAACCGGATGCAGCTAGAACAGTTAGGACTGATGCCAGAACAAATTGCGATCGCGCCTCACTGCACCTATCAAGATCCGACAAATTTCTTTTCGTACCGTCGCGAGAAACTGAAGAAGGTTCAGTGGTCTGGAATTGTCAGTCGCTGATTCCATTCCAATGGGGACTTAGGCGGAGATCCCTTGCCACGCATAAGTTCTGATATCAATAATTGTAAGGATTCTTCGGTTGGGGCACCGGCTTAAGAGAATTGGCTTGCAGCGTGAGTTGCCGTTTCCCGTCCAGCGTCTCGGTGATCATTTGACCTTCCACTTCTAGCCAAGTATCCGCCGCATACGCTTTGCGATCTCCGGTTGTCAGCTTCACAGGCAAACTGACGGGATAGGCGTCCGCCGCACAGCAGGTAATTGCAAACCGAGTCAGCAGAAAATACTGCTCTGATAATTTTGGCGAGTACACCACGAATCCTTGTATCTTCGCTTTTTGTCCAGCGTAAGCGTCAGGTTCGGGATACACCTGGAGCGATCGGATCCAATCAATCAAATTCTTGTCTTCAGAGCGGATAGTGCCCCGGAACGCTTGAGGTTTGACTCGTGTGTAAGGAATGCTGTCTGCCACGCCGCGATCGAGAGCCGTTTGGCTGGCAAAGGCTTGGGGTGTAAACACTAGCCCCGCGATCGCCATGATGAGCATCAAGATACTGCCCCACCCCGGCGGAAACAGACTCAGGTGCTGCATCGGCGGCATTTGCCGTCCGGGACGCCGACTCGCTTTCCAAATAAAAAACGCTCTCAAGGCACTGACCAGCAACAGCGCAACGGCAGCCCCAATAGTCAGCCAGCCATAATTTGGGTGAATCAGTAGAAAAAGCTGGCCGGTGAGCCAAAACTTTAGCAAGGCGATGCCCCAAGCTGCGATCGCCATCACATCAAGCCACGGAAGAAGGGATCGAAAGGAGAGTCGAGCCATGAACGGTTAACTGATATACAGGTTTAAAGCGAGCGTCAACAAGAACGTCAATTGGGCAGCAAGCAAAAAGAGGTAGAGGATCGCTCTGGGTTTGAAGATCGACAGCATCAGCCCAACCCCTTTGAGGTCGATCATCGGGCCAAACACCAGAAACGCAACCAGAGAGCCGCTCGTAAACGTGGAAGCAAAGGAGAGCGCGAAGAATGAATCGACCGTCGAGCAGATCGAAACGACACCTGCTAACAGCATCATGGCCAGAATCGAGGTCACTGGGCTTTGACCCAAGCCAAGAATCAATTCTCGCGGCACAAACACCTGAATGACGGCCGCGATCGCGCTACCTAGAATGAGAACGCCGCCTAACTCCCGCATCTCTTGAATCGTGTTGTCTAGTAAAAGCCGAAGTCGATAGCCATTGGGTTTTGTTGCCGTCGCCACCATTGCCGCCTGTAACTCTGATGGGTCAGTAATCAGTGGTCTTGCTGACTGCCCTAAGAAATAAGTGCCCGATTGCAGGAGAGGAGGCGTGCCACTACTGTAGTCGGCTGATGCTTGAGAACGGTAGGACAGAACCGACGCCAACGCAGGCTGCAATAACGGACGAACATCCTTTTGTGTACCAAATACCCAGCCAATGATCGTCGCGATCAGGAGCGAAAACCCGATGCGATACAAAACGATTTCTGGCTGACCGCGAAACGCCGTCCACGTTGCCCAAAAAACGATGGGGTTGATCGTTGGAGCCGCAAGTAAAAATCCGATTGCCACCGGAAGTGGCGCACCCTGCATTAGAAGCCGTCTTGCTACGGGTACATTTCCACATTCACAAACGGGGAACAAAAACCCAATACAACTTCCAACTAAAGATCCGAGTAAAGGATTTTTAGGCAAGAGGGCTAACAGCCGCCGTTCATCGACAAAAAACTGTAGCAATCCAGAAAATAACACCCCCAGTAACAAAAATGGAATCGCCTCAACCAACAAGCTGAGGAAGAGGGTGAACGCATTGTTCAGTTGATTCATTTAAGTCCAGTTGCACCTGTTGTGAGGAGATTGAGGGATTCTAACCTAATTTCGGAATCTGTAATTCCTTTTCATGAGGTGGGAATGTATTTTGATTGCCCCAAAAGAGGCGTAGCAGACGCGATCGCGTCTCCAAGGACAACCAAATTACAAATTATTTCTAGTGACTATAGAGGTATTTAAACTGGATTGACCGTTTGCTTAGTGGCTCTATTGCAAATTACAGCTTAGGAAGGAAAAATTATTTCTGCTTCAATAGCCTTCTAGAAATCTAGAAAAATGCTGAGCGATCGCGAGAAAATCGTTAAAGATTTGTAAACTGTATAGCAGGCATGGTTCAATGCCACATTTTCAGAGGAATCCCGTATGAAGCATCTAGTTACTGTTGAGCGCGGTTGTCTCATCGGTCATAGCTTATCGCTAGCGTTTGGATTAGCAGGGCTGCTGCTGGTGTTGCCCAATCCTGACTTTATTGGAGCGCTTCCTACTATTGGTCAGTCGGCGTTTGGCTGGAGCATGGCAAATGGTGGGGTGGCTTATATTCTTTTGGGCGCAATTACCGTCAGCATTTACGCATATCGAACCTTTGGTGTCAGGCATTGGCTGACGTTCATGCTACCCACGGTGATTTTGTCGCTAGGCAGCGAGCTGTTGGGGACGAGTACGGGATTTCCCTTTGGGGCGTATGGCTACCTCAGTGGATTGGGATACAAAATTGCGGAGCTTGTGCCATTTACGATTCCGCTGTCTTGGTTTTATGTCGGCATGTGTTGCTATGTGTTGGCACGGGCTGGGTTAGAGCAATTGAAGTTTCCTCGGTGGGCGACGATTGCAGGGGCGATCGCCCTGGGTTCGGTGATGCTGACGGCTTGGGATTTCGTACTTGATCCGGCAATGAGCCAAACCCCTTATCCGTTCTGGGAATTTAAAGAAGTGGGGGCGTTTTTTGGAATGCCGTACCGCAATCTATCGGGCTGGTTTGGCACCGGAGCGCTGTTTATGGCGGTTGCTTCTCTGTTTTGGGGCAAGGTTTCCCTTAACCTCAGCCGCGCTCAGTTGACGGTTCCGCTGGCGGTCTACCTGCTCAATTTTGCGTTTGGAGCAATTATCACTGTTGCTCAGCTCGATTCTCGCTTTTGGATTCCGACAGCGCTCAGTGTGAGCTTGGGTGTTGTACCTGCGATCGCGCTTTGGGCAATGGCTCGATCTAGCTCCGCAGAGGCGGTGGAAAGCCTCTTACAAACGCCGCTTGCGACTACCAATCGCGGCGATGTGCCACCCGTTACGGTTGGAATTGCTCAAAAGTAAGGCTGAGCCATCGGTTTTTCTAGATAGAGCCGTTCTCACAAGGTCTCTATCTAGAAAAATGGCCGTATTTAGAACCAGTTGTGCTGAGAATCAGTTGAGAACCATTAGAGGGACAAAGGGGTATCGGATTGACGACCACATTTTTTCGGGTAGGTTTCTACAGCCTGGGTTTGATCCATTCCCAGGCTTTCGCGTTTTCGGGTGAAGATGCCGTTCTCGTCGGGCTGTTGATCATTCAGCTCCCGGCGATCGCGATTTTGCTGTCCCGACTACTTAAAGGCCCGACTCGTCATCCGCCGCTTGAGCCTCAATCGCCTCGACCCGGACTGTTTGGACAAGTAAGTGTCGTGGTTCCAACGCTGAATGAGGCGAAACGCATTTCTCCCTGTCTTGAGGGATTAACGCGCCAAACTTATGAGGTGCGAGAAATAACGGTTGTCGATAGTCGTTCGACCGATGGCACTCCAGCGCTGGTACAAGAGGCACAACAGAGCGATCCTCGCTTTCGGCTCATGACAGATGATCCGTTGCCCTCCGGCTGGGTTGGGCGTCCGTGGGCGCTACATTCTGGCTTTCTGGCAAGCTCTCCCCACAGCGAATGGATTCTAGGCATTGATGCCGATACGATCCCGCATCCGGGACTCGTGTGCAGTTTGTTGGAAACCGCGATCGCAGAAGATTACGATCTGATCA
Source organism: Myxacorys sp. (assembly GCF_059501405.1). Lineage (NCBI taxonomy): Bacteria > Bacillati > Cyanobacteriota > Cyanophyceae > Leptolyngbyales > Leptolyngbyaceae > Myxacorys > Myxacorys sp. The sequence continues at coordinate 38,374 of NZ_JCACCM010000007.1, read as the reverse complement.
CGCTCTCACCGCGCTTCATTCTCAACTACCCAGGCGAGATTTGGTTACAGCCCGCGCTGCTCATGACCTTGGTATATCGCTTTGGTCCGGCTGGAGATCAAGACAATCCGCCAGAGCGGAAAATGGCGAACGGACAATGTTGCCTCTGTCGGCGATCGCTGCTCGTTCAGTTGGATGGCTATACCAGCGCTCGAAGCTCGTTCTGTGACGATGTGACTCTAGTCCGCCATGCTGCCGCACGTGGGGCTAAAGTCGGCTTTCTCGACGGAGCCAAGGTGCTAAAAGTCCGCATGTACGACGGCATGAAAGAAACGTGGGATGAATGGGGGCGATCGCTCGACCTCAAAGATGCAGCTACTAAGGGTCAGGTGTGGGGGGATCTATGGCTATTGACGGCAGTGCAGGGATTACCGTTATTCATGCTGTTAATTTCTGGCCTTCTTGTGGCAAACGGAAATACGACGCTTCCGGCTTTAATCTCGCTTGGTGTAAATGGGTTTTTAGTCGCGATTCGGATTGCCTTAAATTGGGCGATCGCACCCTCGTATGATCTCTCACAGGCGACCGCTCGCTGGCTCTTCTGGTTTTCTCCTCTCGCCGATCCGCTCGCTGTTCTCCGAATTTTCCTTTCCTCTAGCCAAACTCCCACCCGTTGGCGCGGCAGAACCTACTAGTGGTTCACCCTAAACTGAGTTGAGTCGCCTTGCTTTTCACTCTTTCTCCCTTCATCCGATTGTTTCAGATTGTTTCAACCCATCCTCCTAACTGCTGAACCGTTCACCAACCGTAGTAAATTGGGGAAAATTATTCATCAAGCGAGGTCAGGTGACGGGTTCTTAGCGGAAGTTGTCGCCTAGCTGGTTGGTGTTTGATAACAAAAGGAAGACACTCATGGTTCAACGTGGTTCTAAAGTCCGCATTTTGCGTAAAGAGTCCTACTGGTTCCAAGACGTTGGAACGGTTGCTTCTATTGATCAAAGTGGCATCAAATATCCGGTGATTGTCCGCTTCGATCGCGTTAACTATACTGGCTACAGCGGCAATGCGAGTGGTGTAAACACCAACAACTATGCCATGAATGAATTAGTTGAAGTCGAGCCTCCAAAGGCTAAAGCAGGAAAGGCTCCGGCGTCAGCATCAGCGGCGGCGAAACCTGGGAAAGTTGAGGCTAAACCAGAAACGCAGAAGAAAAAAGACTAATCTCCTGCAAATTAACTGTTTACTCCGAAAACTAACACTGTTGCATTCATCGAGTAGGATTCAAACAAGAATTCTGCTCGATTTTGTGCAACTTCCAGCCTCATTAAAGTGGAGTTATCTCAAGTCGCTGTTGCTTAAACCTCTGTTGCTCAGGCCCTTTAACTACGCAAGCAGAAAAATGCTGCGTTTTACTTAAGGAGAAGCCAGCCCAACCAAAGCAGCAAGTGGAGTGTAACAATTCCCCAAAACACTGCTTGATAAGACCTCTTTTTATTCTTGTGACGAATCGTGCGCTGAGCCACGAATGCTCCTAGCCATCCACCTGCTAGTTCGTGCAGATGCAATCTGTTCTCTGAAATTCTCCATCCGTTTCGCTTCGCACGGGACTTGTCATCCTTGTACAGTGCAAAAGTCCATAAACTCATTGCGGGATAGAGAATAAGCGGAATGGGATTAGCAGTTGCTAATGCAAACTGGATTGCTCCCCACATTGGCAACGCCGATAGAAGCAATGTTTCCAACACTAGAACTAGATGCTTAAGTACGGTGTTTCTAGATGTGGATCTAATTGTTGAAGCGGAGACAGATTTAGCTCTTGCGCCTAAAATAAAAGCGTTGTCTGCACGAACTTCGTTGTTCTGGTTGAAGGTTGGGTAATAGTAAATTACATCGCCTGCCTGCGGACGACGGGTTCTATCTTTCAATGCAGTGATATGAAGAAAGACATCCTGGCTACCATCGGCTGGTTGGATGAACCCAAATCCTTGCTCATCTTTCCATACGGTCAGTTGCCCTCTGTGCAGACCCGGTTTCATGCAAGAAGCCTTAACTTACTACTGCTTCGTAACGTACCCACGCTAAGACTAGAACTAGCAAGCTTTAGGCTCTCTCAATCTACGGATTAGCTCTCCCAATTCCACACAGGTTTGAACTCGTGATAGCGTGAGGGTGTTCAGCTAAATTCTTTTCCTCGTGCCAGAACTTCCCGAAGTTGAAACGGTTCGCCTCGGCCTAAATCAAGTCACTCTCGATCAAACCATTCAGGGCGGCGATGTGTTGCTCGATCGCACGATCGCTGCTCCCAGCTCTTCTTTAGAATTTGTTGCCCAATTGCAGGGCTTATCGATTGTTGGATGGCATCGTTACGGAAAATACTTGCTTGCCGAACTCTCTTCATCGCCTGCAAGTTGGCTTGGCGTTCATCTTCGGATGACGGGACAATTGCTGTGGTTGAGCCAGAACGAGCCACTGCATAAACATACTCGTGTCCGATTATTCTTTCCAAGCGGGCAAGAATTGCGGTTTGTCGATCAGCGCACCTTCGGGCAAATGTGGTTTGTCCCCAGCGATCACACTCCCAAATCTATCATTACTGGATTGCAAAACTTGGGACCTGAACCCTTCTCAGACGAGTTTTCGGAGGAATACTTTGCTCAATGGCTGCGCGATCGCAAGCGTCCGATTAAAAATGCACTTCTCGATCAAACCCTCGTTGCTGGAGTCGGAAACATCTACGCGGATGAAGCGCTTTTTCTGAGTGGCATCCATCCTGAAACCCTGTGTGCCACGCTGACCCCATCAAAGATTAAACTTCTTCGAGAGAATGTAATTCGTGTCCTCAAGGATAGCATTGCGGCTAGAGGCACATCATTTAGCGATTTTCGAGACGTGTCAGGGGTGAATGGCAATTATGGTGGCGTTGCTTGGGTTTACGGACGCGACGGCGACGGCTGCCGAACCTGTGAGACGCCTATTGAACGATTGAAATTAGCGGGACGATCGGCGCATTTCTGCCCTCAGTGCCAGCGATTGGCTCCGCTAAGCTCCAAACGCTCGCGCTAAGTTGAAAGTCGTCTCAATTTCTGTTGAAATCTAGTTCACTGCAATAGATGCGCGTCTCAGCTAACCCTTCAGCCAATCCCCAATTGGAGCCGTTGATTTGACGAGATGCATCCCCGCCGCTGCAAATCGCTCAAATGCAGCGTCAGCTTGCTCACTAAAATCTATGACACCCGGAACCACGACCGGAGAAGTGCAATCTTCCAATAAATAAACCTTTTGAGCAAGACTAGGATCTTTCGCCTTAATTTCGGTGAGCAAATCATCGATCGTCCACGCGACGCAGTGGCTCTTTGCTTGTCCCGCAATGATTACTGCATCAAAATCAAACAGTGATTGGATGAGATGGCTATTCTTCTCGGCGATAAGCTGTCCATCAATACTAGAAAGAACTTCTGGACTAAGCGCAGAGTAGTTTTCTGTAAGAGGATTATTACCTTTAATCTCAAAGTTCGTCTGGCTGCTGCGGGCGATGCAGTGAAAGAATGCTGCTTCCTCAAAGGCGGAAACTAACGCGTGTCCAATGCCGCCCAACACTGAGTGATATGGCCACACCGTCAGCGGATATTTTCCATCTTGCGTCAGTTGCTTTGTATAGTGCAGCGCGTGATCTTGCAGTGCCTCATAATTGCCGCGCTTTAGACTGTACGTGATCGCAGGATTGACCTTCCAAACTCCATTCTCAACATCGTCTAGGGTAATCATTGTGGCAGTTGGCGTAGGATGTTCTCCTGCCTCATTGATCCAAAAGATCGGATGAAAAATTTGCATCGCCGTGTGGGTGTCCATAGTCGGAGCAATTTCTGTAATGACTCCGAGGTTGCGATAAATGAATTGACACAAGCGATCGCTATCCTCTACCGCTCCCTTGCCTGACTGCCCGGCCACAAACAACTCAAAATCAGGAATGCAAAACGTATTTTGCACATCGATCGCTAGCAAACACACCCGCCGATCATCCGATGACGCAGGCTGAATCTGATGCTGCTTTGCCCACTGCTCAGCGTCGATCGCCCGTTGCTGGTAAGGAACACGCCAAAAGGTGCCGACTTTCGTGCGATCGTAATGTGCCGGAATCGGAAGCTGCATCATACAGGTAGGTATCGCCGCTTAAATAGACTGAGAAGCTTAGGAAGCTCGTAACTGAGTTACTGATTCAAGAGATCATGCCACGGCTGACGTTACGAGATAGCTCAGTATGCCCAACACGTTAAGAATTCTCATCTCGATGGGCATCTGGATCTTTCTCAAACCGCACAATGTCATCTTCGCCCAAATACTCCCCGTTCTGAACTTCGATCATCACAAGCGGAATCACACCAGGATTCTCGACTCGGTGGGGCGTTCCCATTGGCACGTAGGTAGACTGCTTCTGTGTCAGAATCTTTTCCTCTTCATTGCAAATGACCTTTGCCGTTCCAGCGACGACGACCCAGTGCTCGCTGCGGTGATAGTGCATCTGAGTGCTAATGTGATGTCCCGGCTCGATCTCAATGCGATTAATCCGATAACGCTTCCCCTCTTCTAAAAGAGTCACTGTTCCCCAAGCTCGAATGCGCATCAGTTCTGCGTCAGGGGGCGAGGTAGCAGAAACCGGATCGGGGGCGTGTTGGTGTGCCATAAGAATTGCTTACAACGTGTTTCTTCCATGATGCAGGAAGAAAGGAAATCGATCCGGGAAATTTTTGCAAAGATCGGCATCAGAAATCAAAGTAGATGTATCTGGAGCCGCCTTCAGGCGCAAGTTGCCAAACCGCATATAGGCAAACCGGAATCAGTAGCAGCTTGAGGTGCCAAGTCAACTGAACTTTGAGACCCCGTTGGAAGATGTACGCAATTAGCATACCCAGCGCGATCGCACCCAGCGCGATCGCAATTTGCGGAAACGTTAGCCCGATTGCCTCTCCATATACTTTCTGAGCAAATTGAATATCGGCGGTCTGTCCCCACAAGCGCTGTACAACAAACCAGGCTTCCTGCACATTGGGCAACCGGAAAAAGATCCACGAGCCAAACACCATCGTTTGAGTCAGCACCCAAGCCAGCAAAATCCCAGGTAAACTTTGCCAAAATCGCTCTAACCAACCGCTCCACTTCGACACTGCTTCTGTGAGACGATGCACTGCCAGCGCCAATCCATGCAACCCCCCCCACACGACAAACCCCCAAGCTGCGCCGTGCCAAATTCCCGCAATCAGCATCACAAGGACAAGGTTGATACACGTCCGGATCAAGCCTTGGCGCGACCCTCCAAGCGGAAAGTAGAGGTAATTTCGTAACCATTCTCCGAGCGTCATGTGCCAGCGTCGCCAAAAGTCTGCAATGCTAGTGGTGAGGTAAGGAAAATCGAAATTTTCTGGTAACTCGATGCCCAGCAGTAGAGCGCTGCCCCGTGCAACATCTACATAACCGCTAAAGTCCAGGTAAAGCTGGAGCCCGTAAGCGAAAGTCACCAACCACAAATCTGCACTGCCTGCGCGTTGAACGTTATCAAAACTGAGATTCACCAATACATTTAAGCGATCGGCAATCAATCCTTTTTTGACCGCACCCGACGCAATGAGCCACAGTCCTTCTGTGACCTGTGCAACTTGAAGCGATTTAACCGTTTCTAACTGGCTGTTAAAGGGGTGATAGCGTACGATCGGTCCTGAGATCAGCTTGGCAAAGAAGAGCTTATAGGCTGAAAAGCTCAAAAAATTTTGAGCTGCCGGTGCGCCGCGATACACATCGACTAAATAGGCAATACATTCAAACGTGAAAAAGCTTAAGCCTAGGGGCGCAATCAGGTGAATGTCTGTCCAGTTGGCACTTTGTTGCAGGGCATCTCCGTCCCAAAAGGGCGCGATCGTTCCCAAAATGAACGGCACATACTTAAACCCCAACAGCAGCAAAATGTTGAGAAAAATTCCGATCCACAACAGTTTGAAGCGTTTTTTATTCCAATCGGCTTGAGCAAACTGCCAATCATCGTTTCTCCAGTTTGCTGGCGCTCCGAGCGCTCGCCCCAACACAAAATTGATCAGCGTCGCGACTAATAGCAGGGGAATAAATTGTGCTTGCAGCGATGAATAAAAAATTAAACTGCTTAGAAAAAGCAGCCACGAGCGTAACCACGGTTGTCGGACTGACCAAAAAATTCCAATGACACACAGTAGAAAAACACCGTAGAGGGGGGAGAGGAACTGCATAGGTTAGAGAAATTTTGCCAGTAGAATCAGTAAAAGATCAGCCGTTACGCACGCACTAGTTTACTGGCTAATTTGATTACGATCGCAGATTTCTCGTCTGATTCTGAAATTAAACTGTAAAAAAGCAGCCCGAAAGCTGCTGTAAAAGATACATTTAGGGGTTTCCCTAGAAGCAAACTAAGCCTTCTTGAACCTAATCTTGAAGGTTTATCGCAACGTAATTCAGGACTCCAGCCCACACTGGTATTCCCCAGTCTGCCGTCTGAAAATTAGATGTTGAACTCAGGATGGACACTCTAATAACCGTCCTGCCAATAACGGAGCAGCAAAGGGAGTATTCCATAATGGACGCAAGCGTTTAACTGTCCCTATGCCCACACCTTAATTTGGTTGTGGGCAGTTTTATTTTAGGCAGTTGTCTCTGTTCTTGTCTCTAGGTAGCTGAAAGCAGTTTTACGCGAGCAAAGGAGCCGTTTGACTGGCAGCTCAAGCCCAAAAAACCGCGCCAGGGCTGCTGAGTACGTTTGATAATTTAACCTCAGCAGCACCCGCCGAGTTGTGCTGTAGGAGGGCAGGCGTTGCTTGAGTGGATCGAAGAGTTCAATCAGAATGACGCAATGAAATGCCCAAAATCCGTCAGTTCACCCACTAAAACAACAGTCTGATTCAGCGTTCCATCGATGAAAGATTGCGGATAGCCTGTCGCCATTGCCCATCCTCGCGTGGTGTAGTCTGGTTTCGTGTAGCCGCACAACCGATTCGCAATTTCATGCGTCGATTGATCGGGATTGGCTTGCTCGCTCGTCTCAATCTCGATCGTCTCAATAAATTTCAGAATAGACTCTAACTCAGCCATAGTGCGAATAGACAAGCGACAATGGAATCTGTTCATTTTATTCAACGGGATCTCCTGTGACTCAAAATTTAGAATTCCATCCCGCCGAGTCCCCAGCAGATCGGTGGCGACAAGGAGAATTGGTTGAAATAACCATCACCGATCTGAGCGACAGTGGGGATGGAGTAGGGCGCTCTGGCGAGCGTGTGGTGTTTGTGCCTGACACCGTGACCGGCGATCGCGTAGTGGTGCGGTTGCTGCGCGTGAAGCCGCAATACGCTCAAGGCAAGCTGCACGACATTATCGAAGCGTCTCCGCATCGGATTCGTCCGAGTTGCATCGTGGCGGACAAATGCGGCGGCTGTCAGTGGCAGCACGTAGACTACGACTATCAGCGCGTGGCCAAGCGCAATCAAATCATTCAGGCACTAGAGCGAATTGGCGGATTTAGTCAGCCTCCAGTCGGTGAAGTGTTGCAGGCTGAATCGTTGGGATATCGCAACAAGGTGACGTATCCCCTATCGCGATCTCAATCGGGTCAACTTCAGGCGGGCTACTACCAGAAAGGAACGCATCAGATTGTTAACTTGAATCAATGCCCAATTCAGGATCAGCGATTGAATCCGCTGTTGGCAGAGGTCAAGCAAGACCTCTACGATCGCGGCTGGGGCATCTATGACGAGAAACTGCATCGCGGCAAGTTGCGTCATCTCGGGTTGCGGATTGGGCGTCGAACCGGAGAAATGCTGCTAATTTTGGTGGCAACCGATACGAACCTAGCCGGACTCGAAGAGCAAGCGCAGCAATGGTTAGAGCGCTATCCCGATTTGGTCGGCGTCTCACTCAATGTCAACCGCGATCGCACCAACGCCATTTTTGGATCAGACACTCACATCATCGCGGGACGATCTTACTTAGAAGAAAAATTTTCAGATTTAACCTTTCAGATTCGGGCTGACACGTTCTTCCAAGTTCACACCGAATCGGCAGAAGCCTTGTTTCAAGTGATTGTCGATGAGTTGAACTTGCAGGGAACAGAGATCGTAGCGGATTTGTACTGCGGAGTAGGGACGTTGACGCTGCCGATCGCGCGAAAAGTCAAGTACGCTGTTGGGCTTGAAATCCAGCCAGAAGCAATCGACCAAGCCAAAGCAAACGCTCGTCTTAATCACATCGAAAACGTTAAGTTTCACATTGGCCCGGTTGAACGAGTTTTTTCTACTTTAGATGTCGATCCAGACATTGTTCTCCTCGACCCACCGAGAAAGGGATGTGATGCTTCTATCATCGAGACGCTGCGAGATACGAAACCTAAGCGGATCGTTTACGTCAGTTGTAATCCAGCGACCTTAGCGCGAGATTTAAAACTCTTATGTGCTGATGCACAATATCAGCTCATGAGAGTTCAACCAGCAGATTTCTTTCCACAAACCGCGCATGTCGAGTGTGCTGCATTCTTGGAGATTAGAGAGGGTTGAATGAAATTTAGCGACCTCGTTCATAAATTGGGCAACGCAGCTACGAATAGTAGTCTCAGCATAAATGACAACGATCCAGATATCGCTGGAGTTGCCGCGATCGACAAAGCAATACTCCACCAATTGAGCTATGCTGAAGTCGGAAAATATGCGGCTAAAGTTGCAACGACTGGAGCGAGTGCGTTAATTTTGCCTGCGAATCCAACCCTCCAGACGAACGCGACAGAACGAGGGATTGCTTGGGTTGAAGTTGGCAATCCAAGACTGGCCTTTGCCCAAGCGATCGCGCTGTTCTATCAACCCTTCAAACCTGCTCGCAGCGTCCATCCTACCGCCGTCATTGATCCATCCGCCCAGCTTGGTCAAAACGTTGCGATTGGCGCTCATGTTGTAATTGGCGCCAGCGTTAAGCTGGGCAATGATGTGATCATTCATCCCAATGTAGTGATTTATCCAGAGTCGCAAATCGGCGATCGCACAGTATTACATGCAAACTGTTCCATTCAAGAACGGACTCAAATCGGTGCAGACTGTATGATTCACTGCGGTGCGGTGATTGGTTCTGAAGGGTTTGGGTTTGTGCCTACTCGCGAGGGCTGGCTCAAGATGGAGCAATCGGGTTACACCGTGTTAGAAGATGGGGTTGAAGTTGGGGCAAATTCAAACATCGATCGCCCTGCCGTGGGTGAAACCCGCGTCGGTCGCAATACTAAAATTGATAACTTAGTGCAGATTGGTCACGGCTGTCAGATTGGTCATGGATGCGCCTTTGCGGCTCATGTCGGACTCGCTGGCGGAACCACAATCGGCAACCGTGTGATTCTGGCGGGACAGGTGGGGGTAGGGAATGAAATCACCATTGGGGACGGCGCGATCGTATCTGCAAAAGCAGGTGTCACACAAGACGTTCCGGCGGGTCGAACCGTATCGGGCTATCCTGCGGTAGATCACAAAGTTTTTCTGAAATCGTCCATCCTTTACAGTCGATTGTCTGAAATGTATCAGGCGATCAAGAAATTGCAAAAACGGCTTGATGAAAAATGATCTCTTGATGAAAGGACTACTTTCAAGACACACATATAGCCAAGCAGCTTCGTGTTGTTGTCATGCAAACGAAGGTTCTGTCACTTAGCCACTATTAAGATATTGGTCGTTCTCTGCTACAGATTCTTATGCTCTCTAGATTCTTGCATGAGTACTGGGTTTGAATTATATTTTCCCCTTCCGTCACAAAATCATTCCAATTCTTTAGCAGAATTTGTTTTTGAGACTCCCTTGGCCAAAAGTTAGGTGCTTCCTCCAAACGCACAAATTTCCTATCAACAACAAGTGTCGGTGCCGTTTTGGCACAGTCAAGAATATGCCTAAGCTTTTCAGGAGAGTACCAAGGATACTGATGAAAGTCCGGGCACATAAGTTTGTCATTGGCTGCTCCATAGGGCATTACATTGGTGTTCTGACCAAGGCTCGCAAATCCTGTTCCGTTTGGGTATATAGATCTAAACGCCTTCAATTCAACTGAGGGTTGAGCCAAGGATGCAATCCTTGGGATTATTTGCATTGGGTTGTCAGCATAATGGCTAGTAACACGTAGTGTCCCACTAAGCAGGATAGCTGAAACTAATATTACAATTCCGAATAATGAACCAGCAAAGATCCTCTTTGAATTTATGCTTATTGCTATGCAGATAAGCAGAAGAGTTTGCGAGAAGTATATCAGCGACAGGTGATGCTCCCATATGCCTGTCAACCCTAATATGACTATTGAAATGAGGCATGTTGCGAGTGTACCAATCAAAAAAGCCTTAATCTTCTTTTCAATCGTGGATTGAATTGCTATGTATCCAGTGAAACCCATGCTTGCGATTAACGAAAATAGTAAAAGCCGTGACTTCCGGGAGCTTAAAAACATCGTGCGAAGATGTGAAGCAAAAGAGTTGACCAAGGAGCTGTTGTCTGTTAGCAGACCTTGAGAATAGAAGAAGTTATTTTGCTGAGTTTGCAGATAGCCAAGTAATTCTTGCCTGGTGAGAAGTATTACGATGATTAGCGCAGAAACAGACGTGAATCCTGTAATTAAGCGCTTGAGATTTTCGCGGCTAACTTGTTTATCCCATAGAATAAGCTCATAGGTAAGGCAGAAGACAGCCGGCAGAGGAAACGCGATTAATTTCGTGAAGGCCACCAATCCTATGCATCCACCGGCAAGTAGCATCTTTTTTCTAAGAAAGAAAGAGCATGCCAATAAGCTGAGCGCTATACCAGGCAGGGTAGTATATCCTGGAAGCCAGAAAGCCCCCGTTACAAGCAAAGGTACTGCAATCAGCAAAATTCTTTTACGCATCGTGTCAGTGCACTCAATAATGCACGAGATGTCGTATGCGGATACTGTTGCTATAACTACCATTAGCAACTCAAATAGGTATTCACCTATCCCTCCAAGCACTCGCTGCATTGACACAGCGTAAAAAAACAACGGATCTTTATTGTCGTAAACATCTATGTAGAGATGATTTGCTAAAAGTAGATACTCAGCTACAGAAACAAAAACTGCCCTGTCGCTTGTGGGGCTTGGGACTAGCCTAGCTGTAAAGCACAAAGTGAACAAAGTTGCTATCAGTATTCCGAGGGCAAAATAATGCTTTGAAACCCTTCTTTTGGCATCAGTAATAGATGTCTTAGTCATGCTGGTAGTGGTGAAATAATAGTTCTATCGCCAAATTTTAATGATTTCAGCGTTGATTGTCAGCTTCCAGACCTACTACTACTAACTCCGTTGTCATTTTCATTGGTCGTACTTTGAGGAGATTTTGGATAGGCCAATATCTGGGCAATTTTAGGCAGTAATCGTGCCGTCATCACAGAGAGTTGAGTAGTGAGAATCGGATTTAATCACCTTGGGTTCGAGCAATTGTTGAGCTGTAGGATTGGACAAGAAAATCTATCAGATAGGGCGCAAATAAGCAAAAAACGCGAGATATTTAGAAGCCCTAGTCTCCCGTTTATAAGGTTCAAAACAATAGGTTTCTTGCAGATTAACGAGGATTGACAGATTGAATCGCTTGACCTGATTAGCTAGGATTAAAGAACACTATCAGCTTTGCTATGAATGACTAGGAATCGATTGTTTCAAGCTGTTTGAAATCTAATATGAAGAGGTCTAAAGATGATTTTCTGCAAGTTGGGCTGGATGAATCGGGATTGTGGGGCATTGTCGATCGCTTGACAATGCCCTCAGTCCTACGACCAGTGCTTCTAAAAGATGGATGTCGTCATACTTGCAAGCACCCGCTCAATCCGAACATCCGATTCAAATACCATCTCCTCTGGTTTATATAGCATCGTCAGCTTATTTCCATCCACTTTCAGCGCCGTGGAAAGCTTGATTGAGCGTTGATCTGGAATCGTAAAGAGTCGGTCTTTACCTCGTGATAGCGCCGCCACAAACTGCTTCAATGTTTTGTCGCGGTTAGAAGGACGTTGATAAAACGATTCCAGCCGCCGCCACAACTTCGGAAAAATGGGTGGTAATTCTGCCAAATTAGGAGGAATGTCAATCTCAACGCCTTGATCGGAGCGATCCGCCTTCCAAATTCCTGCCTTCTCTGCCCGTGCCTTCTCCGTTGCCGCGACCATCACATCGCGCAATTCTTTATAAAGAGTCTCGTAAAACATGGGGTAAACATGTCCTTCTTGCAGAAGCTTGTAGTTAATGCTTTCCCGCAGCATATCTGCGTTTAGCTCCTCTCCTCGGTCAGAATTGTCCCATTTTGGAGGTTTGCCAACGAAGACAAAGCAAACCGGGCGTCCATTGCCATCAACATTGCCAGAAAGGATGTATCCTGGCCGTCCGGCTTTCTCTCCTCCAAGTAGGTCGATATTCCGTTTGGTTGCGTTTGAAGAAAAAGTTTTTTTCGCCGCTTTTTCAAGCGCATCAATGCCTTCGTAGCGTAGCTGCACTTGCCCTTCGCTCTTGAATTCGGCTCTTCCACCTAACTTGTCGAATAGTGTGTCGTCATCTGCCTTGAAACGGACTGAATCTCCATCGGGTATTCCACTCGTTGGCTCAAACGTACCTTGAATGAGTGTAAACGGCATAATATCTCGTTCCTCATCGCTAAAGAGTTAATAGCTTCACAGTCAGTTCAAGAGTACAGACACAGCGATCGCGATTTATTACAATGCTAAATCAGTATGACTGAGCTTAAAGCAACTGCTTGATCCTGATAGATTCACTACAAATTCACACAAGCGTGACAGAAGATCCGACATAACGAAAGTGCTATACAACACATTGCATTTATCGTTTTATAACGCTACGAGTTCGGGTTCTGCTTCAACTTGCCACCCAGATTGATTGAGACGAGTAATCGCGGTATCAATCAAGTCCAACCCTTGATGAACATTCTCAATTACGCTCAACTGTCCGCGCAAATCTGCCGCGCCCATAAAGCCTTTGGAATACCACGTCATGTGTTTGCGAGCTTGCCGGACGCCGCGATCGCCCTTATATTCCCATAGCATTTGCAAATGCTCACGGGCGCACTCTAGCCGCTCAACTGGCGTGAGGGGAGGTTTTTCCTCTCCTGTTTTGAGAAAGTGATCAATCTCGCCCACCAAAAACGGATAGCCCAGCGTGCCCCGTGAACACATGATGCCATCCGCTCCGGTTAGCTCTAGACATCGCACCGCCGACTCGACTGAGAAGATGTCACCGTTACCAATGACCGGAATTGAGAGAACTTCTTTGACTTTGGCGATCCATTCCCACTTGGCAGAGCCGTTATAACCTTGGGCGCGAGTCCGCCCATGCACGGTGATCATTTTCGCGCCTGCATCCTCCATGCGGCGAGCAAAGTCAAGAATGTTGATTTCTTTTTCTGTCCAGCCGATGCGCGTTTTGACGGTCACCGGAACTTCAACGGCTTCAACCACCGATCGCACAATTTCTGCGGCTAATTCGGGTTGCCTTAGTAATGAGGAGCCGCCGCCGTTCTTAGTAATTTTATTGACCGGACAACCCATGTTGATATCGACCGTATCGGCTCCTTCGGCGACCGCTTTCTGGGCGGCTTCTGCCAAAAAATCAGGACGGCAATCAAATAGCTGAATGCTAATGGGACGCTCATTCGGATCGACTTCCATAATGATTGGAAGCTGCTTGACGTAATGCAATCCAGTTGCGTTCACCATTTCGGTATACATCATCGACTCGGGCGCGTAGCGGCGCACCAACCGCCGAAACACTAAATCTGTCACTCCAGAAAGGGGCGATTGCAGCACTCGGCTGTTCACCTCAACGTGTCCTATCTTGAGAGGCTGGGAGAGACGGGCTTTAAGTTCGGGCGAGAGCGTCACCATAGCAGAGGAGGCAATATTTTCTAGACTCAATCATTCTACTCATACCGGCGTTGCGATCGCCGGATGTAGACAAGGACAACTCACGTCAATCGAGTAGTCGCTTAAATCGAGTAGTAGAGCGGGAAAGACTTTGCATCTTTGGGTTTGACGTATACCCGTTGTTGAGGCGCTAAGTTCAACTGATCGAAGCGATCGCGGGTCAAATGCGCCGTGACAATCTGACCATCATCGAGAGATAATTCTGCCTGGATCTCCCAGCCTAGATGAATCAGACGAGTGACTCTAGCAGCAACCGTGCTGCCATTGGGAGAGGTTTCGATCAGCACATCTTGAGGACGCAAGAACATCTCTGGATGGGCAGAGTCAAACCCGTTGTTCTGAAAAATATGCGACGAACTGGGCAGCACGTTAACAGGCCCGATAAAGCTCATGACAAAAGCGCTGGCGGGATGATCGTAAATATTGGCAGGCGTTCCAATTTGCTCGACTTTGCCTTTGTTCATCACCACTAGTTCATCTGAGACTTCCATCGCCTCCTCTTGGTCGTGGGTGACAAACACGGTCGTTACGTGAACTTCATCGTGCAGCCGCCGCAGCCATGCCCGCAAATCTTTACGCACCTTGGCATCGAGCGCACCAAACGGTTCGTCGAGCAAGAGAACTTGAGGCTCCACCGCCAAGGCTCGCGCTAGGGCAACTCGTTGGCGCTGTCCTCCAGAGAGTTGAGACGGGTAGCGATCGCCAAGTCCACTCAATTGCACTAGCTCCAGCAGTTCTTCAACTTTCTTCTTCACTTTGCTGGTTGGCGCTTTGCGAATCTCTAGCCCGAAGGCGATGTTTTTACGCACGGTCAAATGCTTAAACAGCGCGTAATGCTGAAACACAAATCCAATATTGCGCTCTTGTACACTGCGATCGGTGGCGTCTTCTCCTGTCAGCCAAATCTTTCCAGAATCTGGCATCTCTAAACCCGCAATCAGTCTCAATAATGTCGATTTGCCCGACCCAGACGGACCTAATAGCGCCACTAGAGAACCGCTTTTGATTTCTAGCGAGACCTGATCAAGGGCTTGAAAACTGCCAAACTGCTTAGAAACGTCTTGAACTGTGATGGCCACGGCGACCTCTTAAGGGATGAAGGATGAAGAGAGAGAAATGACTAGGATGAGAAATTTATCAGCAGGCGAAATAGCGATCAACGTCCACAACGACTCTGAACTGCTTTTCATCCCTCAAGCTAATCTCCGGTTTCTCGACAAGATTACTGTAGTTTATAGCATAGAGTGGACGAGAATGTTTGGGTGAGAAAGATTCTGCGATCCTTTGGAGCTTGGGTTGCTCTGAAGTTCCAAACAAGATTCAAAAAGACGCCCTTTTGAGACGCCTTTCTACAACCCGATCGCCTGCCGTAGCGCTTGCAAAACCGTATGGATTCCCAGCATTTGCAGCTACGAAAGAGGCTAACTAGAGGCATCTGAAGCATGTACCGTCGAAGCAGGAAGGGTGTGATGCCCGGCGGAGGAAATAGCGGGGTTGGCAGCGGCTGAATTGGCATAGTCTGGATTACTGTAGTCCGGATTGCTGTAGTCCGGATCAGCGTAGGGAGTTGGCACTGCACCTTTGACCTGACGCATCAGACTCGCCATTTCTAAAGCGCTCATGCCGTATTCCCAGCCCAAATTGCTCTTGATGCCTGCTCGTTCTAAAGCTTGCTGCATGGTGTCTGTCGTCAATACGCCAAAGACGACAGGAACGCCCGTTTGAAATCCAGCCGCTGCAATGCCTTTAGACACTTCAGCTGAGACATAATCAAAGTGAGGCGTTTGTCCTTTGATCACCGCGCCCAAACAAATAACGGCATCATACCGACCGGACATGGCAAGCTGACGCGCGACTAGAGGCAATTCAAACGCGCCGGGAACCCAGGCATAGTCGGTTTGGGTTCCTTGAGGGTTGATATCAATTCCGTGCCGTTTGAGGCAGTCTTGACAGCCCTCTAAGAGCTTTCCCGTCACCAAATCATTAAAGCGACCCACCACGATCGCAAACCGTAACCCATCCGTTTGAGCAAATGTTCCTTCAAAAATAGCCATTGTTTAATTTAAGTACCAACGTGATGCACACCGATAGCTTAAACAGATTTTCTGCCTTTGGGGGTGAGAACCTGCCTCAGAATGTCCCCTCAAACCTAGCGAGATCCGTCGGCTTTGGTAGGATTGATCCGGTTTGCTGATTTAGACCTTAACATTTAGCAAAGAAAGTTTAGAAAAACTTATCTTAGCAGGACGGAAAACAGAGAGGGGTGGGGTTGAAATATTAAGATTTCTTCCCCACGATCCTTCCGAGCTTCACGAAGCGAATTGCAATGCACACGCAAACTTACACCACGAGGTAGTTTAGAACCCCGACGGTAATCACCAAAAGAAACCAGATGCCTGACCCCAGCAGAATCAAGCGCTTCGATTGATCCCAGTTGCTTGGTGAAGCGTAGGCAACAGGAACGCCAATCACCATGACAAACGAGAAGAGAACCAGCGCAGTTAATGCAATTTGAAATACGATCGACATTTCCTTCTCCCTAAACAGCAAATTAAATCCAGTTATGGCAGTTATTGAAACTGCGTTTTCACTATCACTAAGTAACTTATCAGAAATGATGGACTTGATTCTATGTCACACCACAGCAGATTTTGATACCCTAGGTGCTGCCGTTGGGGTCAGTCGCTTGCGTCCGGGATCGCGGATTGTCCTTTCAGGAGGTGCCCATCCTGCTGTGCGTGACTTTTTAGCGCTCCACCGCGACGAATATCCCTTGATCGAGCCGCGATCGGTGAATCCAGATTTAATTCGATCGATTGCGATCGTCGATGCCCAAAGCCGCGATCGCATCGGCGCTACTGCAAAGTGGATTGATCTGCCAAACATTGACATTATTATCTACGACCATCACAAAAGCGCTGATAGTGATATTCCCGCAACAGAAGTTCATTTTGATTCAGTTGGAGCAATTACCACGCTGATTGCAGAGATTTTGCAAGCTCAATCGATTTCACTCACACCCAGCGAAGCGACGGTGATGGCACTCGGCATTCACACCGATACTGGCTCGCTGACCTACGATCACACGACGGCTAGGGATGCAGCGGCGTTAGCGTGGCTCATGACTCAAGACGCAAGTCTAAGCGCGATCGCAGAATACGTCGATCCCGGTCTTTCACCTCAACTGCAAGAGCTTTTGGGTCTGGCGCTAGAGCAGTTGCAGTCCGAAACCATTCGCGGGCAAACGATGGCCTGGGTCGTGCTTCAAACAGAGGACTATGTACCAGGACTCTCAAGCCTTGCCTCCCGAATTATGGAACTGACCGATATGGACGCCCTGTTTTTGGCGCATCACTATTGTCGGGGGGCGGCGTGCCGAGACGGTGGAAATGTGCTGGCGGTGATTGCGCGATCGCACATTGCAGGAACGGATCTCAATGCCGTTCTTAGCCCACTTGGGGGAGGCGGACATCCCAAAGCAGCAGCATTAACGCGCCGAGAAGAAGATCCGCAGCCGCTTCTCGATCAGATTTTGGCTCAATTTAGAGATCAGATTCCCCAGCCACCGACAGCGCGAGATTTGATGTCCTCGCCGGTGAGAACCATTCGACCAGAAACGACCATTGGTGAAGCCCAGCGAATTTTACTGAGGTACGGACATTCTGGTTTATCGGTTGTGGATGCTGATCGTCTAGTGGGTATGATTTCCCGTCGCGATTTAGATATTGCGTTGCATCACGGATTCTCTCATGCGCCCGTCAAGGGCTATATGACGACGAATTTGAAAACGATCGCACCCGAAACCCTGCTTCCCGAGATCGAATCGTTAATGGTCACTTACGATATCGGTCGGCTTCCCGTCTTGGAGCAGGAGCAACTCGTTGGAATTGTGACTCGAACCGATGTTTTGCGGCAATTGCACGAAGCGGGGAGCCGATCCAAACCCTCTGACCCATCGACTGGGCGCTCCTCTGCACACTCACACACGGCGCGACTCGATCTCGCCCGATTGACTCCACCTTTGCAGAAAATTCTGGCGATCGCATCTGAGCAAGCCCAACAGCGCGGATGGCATCTGTATCTCGTCGGCGGCGGTGTCCGCGATCTGTTGCTTGCCGAGCCAGATCAGCCTGTGATGCTGAATGACATTGATCTCGTTGTCGATGGCTTTCACCAGTCTGCCGATGTCGGCGCGGGAGTAGAATTAGCGCGGTCGCTGCAAGCTCTCTATCCTCAAGCGCGATTAGAGATTCACGGAAAATTTCAAACGGCAGCGCTGCTGTGGCACAACGATCCCACCTTGGATTCGCTTTGGATCGACATTGCCACTGCTCGGACGGAGTTCTATCCCTATCCTGCCGCCAATCCAGAAGTTGAGGCAAGTTCGGTTCGTCAAGATCTCTATCGTCGGGATTTCACGATCAACGCATTGGCCCTGCGGTTAACCCATCCTCGCGCGAATGAATTGCTCGATTTTTTCGGAGGCGTGTTGGATTTGCAGAAAAAGCACATTCGTGTGCTACACACGAATAGTTTTATTGAAGACCCGACCCGAATCTTTAGAGCCGTGCGATTTGCTGTGCGGCTTGGATTTGAGATCGAGACGCAAACTGAAGGATTCATTCGCTATGCGATCGCCAGTGGCATTTACACGCAATTTCAATCGAACCAATCCGAACGAGTCATTGCGCCTGCTCTGCAAACTCGCCTCAAAGCCGAACTGAAGCACATCTTGCAAGCGCCTTACTGGAAGCCCGCTCTCAAGAAACTGTCAGAGCTAGGAGCGTTAAGCTGCATTCACCCCACGTTAGAACTCGATGACGAATTGTGGTGGCAGTTGCGGCTGGTCGGTCGCTGGCTCCGTCGATTTGATCCGCAGCAGATATATATTCACTGGCAACTGCTGCTCGAAGTTCTCCTAGCGCGATTAGCCCCTGAAGAACGCGGATTTGTGGCTCAAACGCTCCAGCTGCCTCATGACAGCATCGAGCGTCTCACCGACCTCTGCCAGGTGCAAGCGCAACTGACAGAAGCACTACCTAAAGCCAATCGGCCTAGCCAAGTGGTGCAACTGCTTAAGCCCTATGATGTGCCTCTGTTAATGCTTGTAGCGGTACGAGTGCCGCGATTGGCTTCGCCAAGCTCCGAAGGATCGCACAGGCAATTAATTTGGAAATATCTCACCTGTTGGTCACGGGTAAAAGCGCCGTTGGATGGCAATGACCTCAAGCAACTGGGTTACAAACAAGGTCGGCAGTTTAAAGAAATATTGGAGCGCTTATTAATGGCAACCTTGGATGGGGATATCCACGATCGCGATACCGCCAAACGCTATTTAGCTGAGCATTTCCCCTTAGAATAATCAATGCAGCCGCCCAGTGTTAGATTTTTTGAACATTAGGTTTTTTGAATGTTATGTCTTCTGAACTGATCTCCGCGCAATCGATTCCCGTTGAAACGATTAAATATGACGATCGTGGCTTAGTGCCTGCGATCGTGCAAGACTATCTCGACGGCACCGTGTTAATGATGGCCTGGATGAATCAAGACTCGCTTCAGAAAACCTTGGAAACGGGTGAAACGTGGTTCTGGAGTCGATCGCGGCAAGAATTTTGGCACAAAGGCGCAACGTCTGGACATATCCAAAAGGTCAAAGCGATCCGCTATGACTGCGATAGCGATGCGCTGCTCGTCACTGTTGAACAGAGCGGTGATATTGCCTGCCACACCGGAGAACGCAGTTGTTTTCATCAAATTAATAGCGGGGTGACGCCGCCGCCTGCCGATACCTTGTCACAAGTGTTTTCGATCATCTGCGATCGCAGAGATACTCCGAGCGAAGGCTCTTACACCCGCAAACTGCTCGACGGCGGCGACAACAAGATTCTCAAAAAAATTGGCGAAGAAGCGGCAGAAGTGGTAATGGCCTGTAAGGATGATGACGCAGATGCGATCGCGGGAGAAGTTGCGGATTTGTTCTATCACACCCTCGTTGCGATCGCGTATCACCGTGTGGATCTGGGCGCTGTCTATCGCAAATTACAAGAGCGCAAGCGATAGGCAGATTGCGGATGGTGCGTCGTTACATCGGTTTCATAACAAACCAATAAAACCCATATGGGGAAAGATTGAGCCGATAAGGGTCATCCGTGATCGGGGGAAACTCAGTCTCCCCAAACATTTCAGTCAACGTGTAGTCTGTGAACAGTGACAGATCAAATGTTGCTGCCTGTGCCGCCGCAGAAAGATTTGCAACAACTAAAATTCTGCTCTCCTGATCCGCGCGAATAAACGATAAAACTTTGTGATTAGAAGAGGGCAAAAACTTAAAGTCGCCGCTTCCGAAGACAGAGTACTGTTTGCGAAGGTCAATAATCTGCTTCATCCACGACAAGAGCGAGTATTGATTTGCGCTCTGCACTTCAACGTTGGTCGTGACGTAATGATATTCTGCATCGACAATCACTGGGAAATACAGCTTCTGAGACGCGGCGCGGCTAAATCCAGCATTGCGATCGCTCGTCCACTGCATTGGGGTTCTGACGCCATTGCGATCGCCTAGATACACGTTGTCGCCCATACCAATTTCATCACCGTAGTAAATCACAGGCGTTCCGGGCAAGGAGAACAGCAAGCTATTGAGCAACTCAACCTGACGCCGATCGTTACTCAACAACGGAGCTAAACGCCGCCGGATGCCGACATTCACTCGCATCATCGGATCTTGAGCATAGACGTTATACATATAATCGCGATCTTCGTCCGTGACCATTTCTAGGGTCAATTCGTCGTGGTTGCGTAAAAAGATCGCCCACTGGCAGTTCTCAGGAATCGGCGGCGTGTGTTGAAGAATGTCGATAATCGGGAGACTATCTTCCATTCGCACCGACATAAACAATCGGGGCATGAGCGGAAAGTGAAAATTCATGTGGCACTCATCGCCATCGCCAAAATATTTCACCGCATCTTCTGCCCACTGATTGGCTTCTGCGAGCAGCATTCGGTCGGGGTATTTTGAATCGATGTGCGATCGCAGGGCTTTCAGGTAATCGTGCGTTTCGGGCAAGTTCTCGCAGTTCGTGCCCTCTCGCTCATAGAGGTACGGCACGGCGTCCAGCCGTAACCCATCGACTCCCAAATCCATCCAAAAATCTAAAATCTCAAATACCGCTTCTCGAACGTCGGGATTGTCGTAATTGAGATCAGGCTGATGATGGTAAAAGCGATGCCAATAAAATGCCTTGGCAATCCCATCCCATGACCAATTCGACGTTTCAAAATCTTGAAAGATAATTCGCGTGTCTGAATATTTCTCAGCCGTGTCGCTCCAGACATAAAAATTCCGTTCCGAGCTACCTTCTGGGGCACGCCGCGCCCGATCAAACCAGGGGTGCTGATCGGAGGTGTGATTGATAATTAATTCAATAATGACCCGAATGCCGCGATCGTGAGCCGCTTTTAGAAACGCTTTGAAGTCGTCGAGCGTTCCATAAATCGGATTGACGCTGGTGTAATGGGCAATGTCATAGCCATCATCTCGAAGCGGTGATGGGAAAAATGGCAGCAGCCAAAGGGCAGTCACGCCCAATTCTTCTAAATAATCAAGCTTTTGGGTTAATCCGACAAAATCGCCGATTCCGTCTCCATTGCTATCGGCAAATGCTCGAACCGATAATTCATAAATAATGGCGTTTTTGTACCACAACGGATTGGCTGTCATAAATCAAGGGGTGCGAAATTTCTTATACATTGTAGTGCCAAGCCCTACAGGAACACGGGCAAAGAGGCTAAAAACGAGGGATGAGGGAGGAAAGAGTAAGCAGAATTTATCTCTCTTTGCATAACGTTTTTGCATAACGCTATGCAGGTCGGCTTCGTCTCTTTGTCAGATCCACTGATTTACAAAAACAAGCCCTGCTCATGCCAAGACAGGGCTTATCATCACTGTGATTATTCGCTGTGTTCACTCGCTTGAAGCAGCGCCACCGCGAGGATCACGCTCGGCTCAACAGGCTGTTATTCTTTGCCTGTAGCTTGCTTCACTGCCTTCGCTGTATTCTCGATAACCTTGTCTGCGTTTGGGGTCTCTTTCTTAAAGATCTTTAAGTCTTTCTCATATTCTTTCTCTGCACCTTTCGGATCTTTGATCGCTTGCACAGCTTTGTCATATGCCTCTTCGCGGGAGCCGTACTTTTGGCTATCCGGGCTAATCACTTCTTGCTGTCCGCTCACATCCTTAACGCTCGGCGCTGCGATCGCGTCAGTTGCGATCGCGCTCATGCCAACCCAGCTTAGCAATCCCACAAATGCAACAACCAGGCCGCGCAATAAGCTTTGGCGCAATGATGATAGTAAACCTTTCATATAGAAATTCCTCCATGAACATAATGCGATCGCGATGCAATTACGCAAACCGCAACCGCAGCCATCTTAGGGGATCGCTTTAAGAGAATCCTTCTATCAGAAGTTATATTCACGAGCCGGGGGGCTGTGTCCCGCCATAGGGTTTGGGTTGAAGCTGAAGTTGTTTTGAAATTGCGTCAAATAAGCGGTTTGCCAGGGCCGTGTTGGCATCATCCGTCAGGTGAATCGCGTCTTGAAACGCCTCGCCTTTAAAGTCAGCGTAAGCGTTGTAGAAATTAAACGTAGTAACCTGCGGCACTTCTTTTTTGACTTGATCGAGCGATCGCTGCAATTCTGAATATCCAGCTTTCACCTGTTGCGGATACTGCGAACCGAGTTGCTCCAAAATCTCTTTCTCGCGGGGCGTATTCGCACCTCGACTGGTCACTTCGGGCTGCAGTGCCACAATTAACGGAACTTTTGAGGCACTCGTGAGCCGCGCCAGTTGACCCATATTTTGGCGATAGCGCTCTGCTCGGCGGTTGAGTTCATCGGCCTCGGTAGGCATCCGTTGTATCAACGACGCATCTCCCTCGCTTGGAGGAATAACTTGTTTGAGCGAAGTTTGAGGCTGTAGCACCCAATATTGAAAGGCTTTAACGAGAAACAGTTGCGAGAATAAATTTTTGACCTGCTGCGTTAATCCGACGAATAGATGACGAGGAGCGCTCTCTAACAAACTTTCTGTACCCGGAATATCGCTGCCTTCTTGAGTGCTTGGCACGAGCAAATCAGCGTAGCCATTAAGAACGACAATGAGATCGGGCTGATAGGGCAACACATCAAACGCCAGTTTCGACAGTTCGTTGCCAGAAATATAGCCCGGTACAGCCGCGTTGATCACGGTGTAGCGATTTTCCCGAATTTGAGGCGGGAGCGCTAGGGCTTTGTCTAACTCATCGGCAAAATAAGGGAGAACAGTCGGACGAAATTTACCAGGATTGGCTTTTTGAGCCGCCACTTGCTGATTTAGACGCGCTTCTAGTTTTTGGGTAAACGTCGCTTGATTGCTAGAACTGAGTTGCCCAAAAGCGGTGGAGCCGCCCAGCACAAAAATTCGGACTTCGCCTTTCGGTTTATCGAGCGCGATCGCTTGATCCTGACGAAATCCTTGTTCATTAATTTTCCAGTCTTGACTTTCTTGGTTGCCCACCAACCGATAGCCCATCACCGGACTTTGCTTCACCGTCAGTTGTCCTTGGTTGGGAAGTCCGTCGAACGTTTTGCCCGCGCGATCGAGATACTTTAATCGATACGCGGTGACGTTCAGCGGTTCGCCTTGAAACGCCGATAGCTCACCTGTTTTTCCGGAAACTCCAACAATCAGCCGCACCAGCAACTCTAACCCAATCAACGCGAGTGGAATTGAGAGCAAAATCCACTTGCGGGGTAAGGGCTTTTTCTTTTGGTACAACGAACGGCTAGACCTATAACTATAAGTTTTACGGCTAGACCTAAACATTCAGCTTGTCCTCAAACGATCGCGGCATAAAATACAAGTTGTCTTTTCTCTTTACCAAGCAATTATCAAGAAACACCCAGTTACACTTAGAATTCTGAGATTTCGGACTTGAAATATAATGGTTTGCAAAAGAATTTAAGTTGATTGCTCAACGTTTACAAATCAGTTTCGCATCTTACTACATAAATGGTTTTCGGTGTTGCATTTCAAACATGTTTCTCAACAATCAACACAGCAACGGCTATCACTTCTACGAAACATGGAACTCCATTCTGCGATCGCAAGTCCTACTGTAAAACTAAATTACTGTAAATCTAAATCCTGTAGAGCTGCATAGAATTTGGCAACCAAATGCTTACCGTTGATCTGCACTGCATTATGCGTAATATAATCGGGCTTAAACTCTTCTCATGACACAGGTACAGGGACTTAGCGATCGCGAAGTCAACGCACAAAAGCTTGCGGGCAACACCAATCAGGTGACGTTGCCGACAAGTCGTTCCTACTGGCGCATTTTTCGTGAGAATCTATTTACCTTTGTGAATGCCGTTTTCTTTGTAATCAGCGGCGTTTTTATTGTGCTGAAACGCCCAAGTGATGCCGTTTTCGTAGCGGTTGTGATCTTTAGCGGCGTCATTATTGGCATTGTTCAGGAAATTTGGGCAAAACGCAAGCTAGACGAAATCGCGTTGCTCTCTCGCCCTCAAGCGACGATTATTCGCAATGGTGAAGCGCTCATCTCTGACCCGAACGAAATTGTTTTAGGCGATATTTTGCAGGTGAACCCAGGAGATCAAATTTTGGTTGATGGTCAGATTGTTTGCGACGGACAGATCGAAGTCGATGAATCGTTGCTGACCGGCGAATCGGATCTGATTCTCAAACGGTCGGGCGATCCGGTCTATTCGGGCAGTTTTTGTGCGAGTGGACGCGCTCATTATGAAGCGCAAAAAGTGGGAACTGAAACGGTGGCTTATCAGCTTGTGGTGGGCGCAAGAGAATTTCGGCAAATCTATACGCCATTGCAGCAAGAAATTAATTTAATCATTCGAGTGTTGTTGCTGGTTGCATTGTTTCTTTGGCTGTTAGTCGGGATTGGATTTATTAGTCGATCGCAGCCATTTAATGAAGTGGTGCAGCGTGCGGCGGTGATTGCTGGACTCGTCCCCGCAGGATTGCTGATTGCAATCACGTTAGCGTATGCGACGGGTGCGGTGAGAATGTTAGGCGAAAACGTTTTGATTCAACAAACGAATGCGATCGAGTCGCTGAGTAATGTCGATGTGCTGTGTTTGGATAAAACTGGAACGCTGACCACCAATCAGATTGAATTAAGCGCAATTTATCCGATCGAGCGCTCTGAATCAGAATTGCGAACCCTGCTGGGAGATTACGCCGCGAGTACACAAGCTGGAAATCGCACCAGCGAGGCGATTTTGCTCAGTTGTTCTGGCTATGCGCGATCGCTGCGATCGGAGGTTCCATTTTCATCGGAGCGCAAATGGAGCGCTATTTCTTTTCGTGACATTCCTGGAACGTATTTTCTCGGCGCATCAGAAGTGCTGACAAAATGCTTTACGCTCAGTCCGTCTGTGTCAGACTACATTGAACAACTGACTGAGCAACTCACGCAACAGGGCTTGCGAGTGGTATTGTTTGCTTATAGTCCAGACTTGCTTCAAACCGAGACTCCATTTTTACCCGCTGCGCTAACGCCTTTGGCTGTATTGAGTTTTAGCGATCAGTTGCGTCCGTCTGTTCAGGAAACGCTGCAAGGATTTGTCAAAGCGGGAATCACGATCAAGATTATTTCAGGAGACAATCCGCATACAGTAGCGGCATTGGCAAAACAAGCCGGATTTAGCGATGAAATTAGACTCATTTCAGGAACGCAACTGGCAGAGTTAGACAATGCGCAATTTACTCAAGCGGCCCGTCAGTACAATGTGTTTGGACGCATTACGCCTCAGCAAAAAGCCAAACTCGTGAGGAGTTTGCGAGATGCGGGACATTATGTGGCAATGACCGGAGACGGGGTGAATGATGTGCTTTCCCTAAAACAAGCCAACTTAGGCATTGCGATGGAAAGCGGCAGCAAAGCGACACGGGGAATTGCTGACATTGTGCTGCTGAAAGATTCGTTTGAAGCATTGCCGCATACATTTTTGGAAGGACAGCGCATTCGCAACGGCGTGTTAGACGCACTGAAGTTATTTATGGTGCGATTGTCTTGCGTGACGCTGCTAATTTTCGCAACCGCGATCGTCGCGGATAGTTTTCCGCTCATGAATAAACACAGCGCGATTATTACATTGATTGGCGTTGGCATCCCGACGTTATTTATTCCGGTTTGGGCGCAGCCTGGAGAAAAGCCAAAACGAAGCCTGGTTCGCTCGTTGCTTCATTTTGTGTTGCCTGCAACGTTGTCTATTACATTGGTTGCACTGACAATTTATCTGTTTTATCTCGTCAGTGCAGCGCTCGATTTGCCGCTCAACGTCACCCTGACCGAACTTGACTTTACGCTGCCGCGCACGGCGTTGGTGACCATTTTGGTATTCTGTGAACTGCTTTTAATTCCATTTCTCAAACCTCCAACGACCGCGTGGGTGGGTGGTGAACCGCTGAGCGGAGATTGGCGCTATACGTTTGTGGCGGTGGCACTTATTTTGGTGTATTTGCTGATTTTATTCGTTCCGCCCGTTCGGATTTTCTTTGAATTGTCGGCACTCGAAACGGCCGATCTCATCTTTTTAGGATTTGCTGCGATAGAGTGGTGTTTTATTGTGCGTTGGGTTTGGCGATCGCGCTTTTTTGATCGTTTTTTGGGAGTGAGTTTGGAATGACACAAATTCCTCAGTACAAAGTCACGATTTGGGAATCAATTGCGGTGTTGATCGGCGCGATCGCGCTGCTAGGAGTTGGGACGCTGGGGCTGACGATGAAATTTATTGCCAATGCGCAACGTCCACAGCAAGCAGACGCGATCGCCAACAATATTATTAAATACAACATCCCCAACGCTCAAAGTGTCCTGGGATTAAACTTTGTGGGCGCTAGAGTTGCTCTAATTACCAATAGTGCAGAGCAACCTGATATTCAGCTACTGGCAGCCCGCATGAAAGGGGTTCAAGAGGGCGAAAAACGCAGAATTGAGCGATTTTTAGACACCGTTTCTCTGGGAGATGCGGGAGATTTTAAGGTCACAAGAGAACGCATCGAGCCAAAAGAGTTTTGTGGTGAAACAGTTCTGGTGACGATCGGAGAAGGACGGGCAAAACAAGTTGCGTCTAGGTCTAACATCAGTGTGACGTACCGTGCCACTGTTACCCTGAATGCCGATCGATACATTATTAGTTTGCTCACGACTGGACAAGATGCACGAGAAAAAGCCGAGAGGGTGTTTGATTCGCTTCAGTGTCAGCAGTAGAGAAGAATGTGAATCGGAGGGGTTTGCACACTATTCTTGAGGTTCACATCTTTACCAAGGTAGCCGACTGCCATCCCAAGAAAAGAATTCACCGCTATCGCGTTCTTGGAGTCCATCGAGAACGGTTAATAGTTGTTTGACGGTGCGATCGCAGGAAAATAATTTTTCTGGCGGCACGTTGCGCTGAAATGGACGGGATAATTCAGTATCGGTTGTGCCCGGATGCAGGGTGACGACGATCGCACGTGGACAGGTTCGCTTGTATTCGATCGCAGTGGTTCGCATCAACATGTTTAAAGCCGCTTTAGAGGCACGATAGCCGTACCATCCGCCTAAGTGGTTATCACCAATGCTGCCTACCTTGGCAGAAATCGTCGCGAAGAGTGCGCGATCACGATGCTTTAGCAACGGCTGCACCTGTTTTGCTAATAAAACGCCGCCAACACTATTAATTTGAAAATACCGCAGTAAGTTCTCTGCATTGATCTGCCGCAAGCTTTTTTCAGGTTGCATGATCGAGTCGTGCAGAATGCCAACACAATTGATCACGTAATGCAGCGCAGATGTTTCGGTTTGAATCTCTGCGATCGCATCGGCAATCTGTGTTTCATCGGTAATATCCATTGGCAAACAGCGCAGGCGCGGGTCTGCGATCTCCACTAGGTCTGATTTCGGCTTTCGATAGGTGGCGTAGAGGCGATCGGCGCGATTTGTGCTTAAAAACTGTTTGACAAACTCTAATCCAATGCCTTGACCCGCTCCGACGATCAGTGCTGATCTTAAATTCACGTCGCGAGGTGAATCGGTCATAGTCATCAGACAGTAAAAAAGACAGTAAAAAGCGCTTTGAGTATAGCATTCAATGCTTTACGGCAGACATGAATTGGTTTGCTGAGGTTTTTTCTGAGTATGCCCGCCGCGAACCGCAGTATTGATTAGACTATTTGCGATCGACCATTAGTTTTTTCACCGCATTCAGCATCGCAGCATTTCCTTTGTTTCTCTCAGCTAACCACCATTCAGCACCCCAGAAATACAGCTTAGAGATCCCAGCTTGCATGGCGTATGTCCAAGTTTCAGTTAAGCGTTCAGGATTCATAGATAGATATGCATCTTCAGGATGCTCAAACTGATAAGGACCATCTGGACCCCACGGTTCTGCTTGCAGTTCTGCAATCCAAAATTGTTTTCCCTGATGTTCTGCAACTGCTTTTTGATATGCCAACCGCAATGGCGAGATAAATCCTAGCTTAAACATCTCGACATATCCGTTAAACACCGGACTTCTAAAAAAAAGTTTGTTAAATAGGGTAACGGCAATGACATCGCTATCAAACTTGAGGGTTTGTCGCAGTTGTGAAGCCATCCAAGGCGTTGTGGCAAACGTTACAACGGTTGGGTGAGTTGGATCAATCGATCGCACGAATTTAATCTCCTCGGTCACGAATGGAGTGACCTCTCGGCACGTCGGCCCTCCCCAAATCTTGCCTAAAATCTTAGCTAACGGTTCATTCTCGATTTGCCACGCTTCAAGGGCGGGATGATCTTTTAGGTGAAGTACTGTTGCTTCTATCATGTTCAATAATGATTGCTTAAATTCCTGATCATTAAAGTTTTGGGTCCATGCGGGCGCATAACATTCTGGATAGCGGGGAACGCGGTGTCCCACAGCTAAAAGCACCTTTGCGTTGGCTTTAGCAGCTTCCTTCATCTGCCAATCGATTGCGCTCCAGTTAAAGATACCGGGTGCGGATTCGATCTGATCCCAAAACACAGGAATCCGAACATGGTTGATGCCGAGATCGTTAATGATTTCTTTATATGCAGCTTTCCAATCTAAATTTAACGCTTCAGCATTCATCTGAATAAATGTCGCACCGATTTCGACACTGTTTGCCGGACCAGGATTTTGAACGGTGTATTGCAATAGAAAATCTTTAGAGAAGACCAGCAGCAGTGTCAATCCAAACGGCAACAATACTTTGATTAAGGTTTTCTTGAGTGATTCGCGTTTCATGCTTGTAGATGGATTTACAGGCGTGTCAACTTTGCCGACCTCAAAAGTTAGAGTTTAAGGTTAGAGTTTATGGTTCGGTGCTACATCAAACTGGCTAAGGGTCTACCTCATATGAATATAGCTCTAAGTGTATTTTGGCATCAATCAATAGACCCAACGGATGGATCCGCAACCCATCTTGCGAGACGAGAACCGTAAATAGCGCTTTCACTCGTGACATGCATAGAATTTAAGCTCGATTCTGCTTTGTGCAACAAATTTGCTGCTCTAGTATACTGATTGCGCGATTAAAAACTTGCGATCGCGTCTTCAATTGCGCGATCTACTTATTTGTTAGCGAAGATCCACGATTAAGATTGCAAAACTACGGCAGCGGATTCCGCAACTCACAGCTTTATGTGTCGCGTCACAACGTTCGACTCAGTGATTTCATCATTTGATCCTTGATTTCACACGTTTGGTCTTTGATTCCAGTCATTGGTCCTGTGTTCTTAAATATCTGAAGGATCACAACACTTCTATTTCTTGAAATTACCCAATCACAAACTCGAATTCTGTGCTCACCGCGCAACGTGCAGCCAAGGAGAAAATATTTCCTTTTGTTCACCCTTTCCGTTTTCACGAATTTCTGCCTCTAGTTCTCAGGGCTTTGCCAGATTTTTACTCCTTCGCTATTCCCCACGACGATCGCGTGTCCTTCGAGCGCAAATTGTACAAATAAACTGCTGTACCACGAGGTTCGCAGCAAACCTAAATAGCGATCGCTTTGCAGTTGCCAGAACTGCACCGTACCGCCAACCGTTGTGGCTAGAATTTGGCCATCGGGGCTAACCACTAAATCTGATGTTCCCGTCTTCATCACCCGCACGGGTTCTCCAGTAGCGAGATTCCAAATTTTGATTTTGCTGCTGCCTGTAATCAACGTCTGACCCGCTTGCCCGAAGGATAATCCTGTCACATCTCCTGAATTAAGCGTGTGCAGAAGTTCTCCTGCTTTAGCAAGCCATACCTCTGTTTTGATGTCTCCGGTGGCTAAGAGTTGTCCGTCTTGACTAAAAGCGATCGCGCGGGCAGGTCGTTCTCCTAACCTGTACCGGAACTGCTGAGTCGATACATCCCAAAACTGCACTCCGGGCAGAGCTTCTACTCCATCTGCCCAGCGCTGGACCCGGCTTCCACTGGCTAACGTTCGTCCATCGGGACTAAAGACTAGCACCGACGCTCGACCTGATGGCATCGTTCCGAGTAAGCGGCTCGTTTGCACATCCCAGAGCTTGATCGTGCGATCGAGACTACTACTGGCGAGTATTCGTCCATCGGGACTGATGGCCAAGGCCGTAATTGAATTAGAGTGACCCACTAGCGGCGGCAGCAATTGACGAGTTTTGAGATCCCACCGTTGAATAACGTTGCCGTCTCCGGTGGCTAATAGTACGCCCGCCGGATCAACCGCGATCGCACTTTGTTTACGAGTCAGTAGAGTTTCGGGCTGGGCATAACACACGATCTCAGCCGCGTACATGGGTAGGCAGACCTGACTCGGTAATCGAGCCGCGATCGCATTGCGCAGCACGACATGGAGACCTGCGATCAGCGCGATCGTCAGGACACTTCCAATACTCACCGTCACCATTAGTCGTTTGTGCTGCACAAATCCTTTACACCAAAATTCTTTACGCCATTGGAGCTAGTCAAAAGTTCTGTAGTTAAGATCGCAGAAACTGATCCAAATGGTATCTTAAAGAAAGTTCATCTGAACCGAATATGTGAATAAGCATAGACTACTATTTGCGCTGGCGTTGCTGGTATCAACCTACCTGAGCGTAACGCTTCTGCATTTGGGAATTGATAAGTTCTACTATATTCTGGCAGATGGAAAAAAGTTTGCCACGTTTCCAGACCTCCGCGTTCAACTGGGAATTGGTCTGAGCTACGTTTTCATCTCTATTCTCTATTTAATTTGGCTCGGCAAGCACTTTCACGATCCGCCGCCAGCGGTTACGGGTCGCTTTAGGGATGTATTGAAATCTGCTTCGCCGTTTCTAGTTCTAGCGTTTATTGCCTATCCTTTGGGCAACGATATCTATATTTACCTACATTCCGGGTTAATGAATCTGAACCGGGTCAACCCGTTTGTTGTGAGAGCCGCTGCGTTTTCAACGGAGCTATCTCCCTACGTGGATTGGGGGCAGACTTCAACCTATGGACTCGTTTCGCAAGCCATATTTACCGTATCGGCAGCGTTTGTAGCTGTGCATCCGCTCATTGCCGTTTATGTATATAAAGCCATTTGTTTAGCATTGCACAGCTTGAATGGATTTCTGATTTGGAAATGGTTGCCGCCCACGGAGCGACATCGAGTTGCGATCGCGTATCTTTTGCATCCTCTGCTACTGATGGAGCAAGTCAGTTCGGGCCATGTCGATCTGTTAGTGTCAACCAGTCTGATTGCCTTTGCGATTAGTTATGCAAAATGGCGCTACTGGACAGCGTTTACGGCGCTATGGATGGGTCTGTTAGCCAAAACTCTGCCTCTGATTTGGGTTCCATTAATGGCGATCGCGCTGCTGCGTCGAGGGCAGGGGAAACAGTTGTTTAGAATGATCTCAGCCTCCATTGCGATCGTGGGTGTGCTAACCCTCACCATCCTGCCTGATGTTTCCGCATGGCGTAGCTTGCTGAATCCAGGAGTAGAAGGGCAGTTTCAGTCATCTCTGCTTGCGATCGCACGGTTTTTGTTGGATATAACCCGTATCTTTGTAGCTCCAGAGTGGCTAACACTCGAAGCAGGGCGAACTATTTTATTAGGCTTGGTGCGACTCACCATTCTTAGCTTCATTGGCTTTTATGCGTGGCGATTATGGCGCAGCGATCGATACTGGGATAACACACCCCAGAAGCTACTAGAGGAAATGGGATGGGTCACGCTAGTGTTGTTGCTAATAGCAACGCCTTGGCTAATGCCTTGGTATAGCTCAATTTTGATCACCTTTGTCGCCTTGCTTCCGAGAGCACGATTGTTTGGGCTAACCAGTTTAGCGTTTGGCCTATCAAGCAGTGCGCAGTATGCACTCGCAAGTAATAGCAGCATCAAGAGCTTTGTCTCGATTGGACTGCCGATCGCCGTTCTGATCATTGGCAGTTGGCTGCTTCAACGCCGTTCTCCAACCTCAGGAGTTGTTTCGACTTCGACCACCGATCCATTGGCTTCAGAGTGAGGTTCTCCCGTTAAGGAGACGCAAGTTCGGGCGGCACAAAGTAGCCGGTTTGTCTGGGCTCTGCGCCAAACTGTTCGACCAGCAAAGTGTGCAGCACGGGTTTAAGGTCATCACATGGAATGCCTTGCATGACTCGCTGACCGAGATGTGCCTCTTTACCGACTTTGCCACCCATCCAAATATCAACGGCTTCTACAACCTGACCATTCTTGCGCCCTTTTGTCCCCATCATGCCGATATCTGCTACTTGCGGTTGTCCGCACGAGTTGGGGCAGCCCGTCCAGTGAATGCGGATTGGGCGCGATACGGTCAGTTCAGCTTCCAGCGCTTTAATCATTGCCAAAGCCCGATTTTTAGTTTCGATCAACGCAAAGCCACAAAACTGATTGCCTGTGCAAGACACTAACCAGCGCGACATGTTATCAGGATTGGCTGGAAAGCGCTCTTGCAGCAGCGGTTCGTTGAGCATTGCCTGCAATCGGCTGATGGGAACGTTGGGAATGATCAGGTTTTGTTCTACAGTCAGGCGAATCTCTCCACTGCCGTAGGTATCGGCGATGCGGGCGAGGTCAAACATCTCGTGGGCATAGAGGCGACCGATCGGAATTAGGAGGCCAACATAGTGAAGTCCCGGTTGCTTTTGCGGGTAGACGCCGATGTGATCACGTTTGTCTAAGGTGATTTCATCTGTTTCAGCCGCAGGTTGCAGGCTTTGACCTAACTGAGTTTCGAGTTCTGAGCGAAACTTTTCAATGCCCCAAGCATCGACCAAATACATCAATCTCGACTTCTGGCGATTGGCTCTTAACCCATGATTGCGATAGAGCAATAGCACCGCTTCACATAGGGGAACAACTGCTTCTGGCAATACCCAAGCATCAAGCGGAATGGCTTCTACGTAACGCTTGGGCGAGAACATGCCGCCAACAATGACATTAAAACCGATCGCGCCCTCTTTGTAGGCGGGAATGAAGGCGAGGTCGTTGGTTTCTGCGTGGACAGAATTATCGCGACAGCCCGCGATCGCAATGTTAAATTTACGCGGCAGATTTGTGAATGTTGGGTTGCCTGCTCCCATATTGGTGATCATGTCCTGCACCGCACGCGTTAACCCACGAGTATCAATCAACTCGTCAGCTTCTAGCCCTGCCACGGGTGATCCGGTGACGTTCCGTACGTTATCAACTCCCGTTTGCACACTGGTCATCCCTGCCTGCTCAAATCGGCGGAAGATATCAGCCGCGTCTTCAATGCGGACTCCCCGCAGTTGAATATTTTGACGAGTGGTAATGTCGGCGTTGCCATCGTCGCCGTAGCGCTGCACGATCTCGGCTAACACGCGCAGATGACTGCTCGGAAGAATGCCATTCGCGGTTCGCATTCGCAGCATAAACCGACCCGGCGTAACGCTGCGATGGAACAAGCCTAAAACGCGCAGGCGAAAGTCGCGATCGGCTTCATCGAGGGCTTCCCAACCGATTTCTGCAAAGTAATCTAGCTCCTGCTTTAGGACTAGACCATCTTTCTCAGCTTTGATTCTTTCAAACTTATTTAGCGTTTTAGCAGGCACATTCTCAGATGGAGAGGTGTTGATGTTAACGGCTTCCGCCTCAATGTGAGAGCCGACTGCACTGGCAGTTTGTACTTCTGATGTCTCTGTCATAGTGTTAACTGCTAATTTTTGTGTTAACTGCTGTTTTTAAGATTGCTTTAACCTAAGAGCAGCGTTTCCTTCGGAGTTGCGCACTGCGCTAATCGCGATATCAGATAAGACAGCGTTCTTCTTCGACAGACTATTCAATCTGATTTGTTAGATCGGTAGAGATTGCTACACAAAGACGCGATGCAGGACAAATCCGCCTTTTGATAGAGAAGTAATTTGGGGGTTGCTAGCTCGCTTTAAACGGAAAGAATTACTTCGCAGAGGCTTTCCGCCTAAGTTTCAGCGCTTAGCTTTAGAAGGGTTTCGTTTCAGCCTACTGCTGTCTACCAAGCATCTTGGCAACAACCTATTCAGCTATTCATCATCCTGCCCTTTTGTTGAGAAAATGTGACTGAAGAATAGATTGTTGGGTTAGTGCCTACGCAGAGCTATAGTGCTTTGGCACGATCGCGTGACACAGAGTGGTAACTCAGATCTCATGCTGGTCGAGCTTCCATCAGCAAGGGATAGGATGGAGACAAATCCGAATCTGCTCGTAAAATTCGTGGCTCTACAGACCGATCTGGAATAAAAGTCAGACGGGACCACGTTGGGATGAATAAAGCATCAGGTTCCTGGTACTCAGGATTCTGCCAGTACTCCTCTCTCAAGCCATACTCAAACACAAGCGCATACTCATCTGACGGTAGTTTCAGTTCATGTTCAGGTACAACACTGGTTCCGCCCGTGATCACGATGCTACCTGACATCGGAACTGAAAAAGGGACGACAATTGCGCGAACGGCATTTGGCTGAATACTGATTTCAGAGGCGTCCCAAATCTCGATATCACAGTCATCGTCCGAACCGATTGTCCTAAAAGACACGCTGAACGGTCGCCAGGTAAATCCTTGATCCACATGCTGATCATCCCAGTCATTGCCAGGAAATTCGAGGCTTGGGTCGTAGATGCACATCTGCGAATAGTCAAGACCAATACTAAAAGATGCTAACTTCGGCATAATTTACGCTACTGGAAACTGCTTCTACAACATCTAACGCTCTATATTTGCGGGCAAGATTACTATACCTGCTACCAGAACCCGAATTAGCGCTCTCTCGAATTGGTCTAACGCTAGAGTTCTCACCCTTCGTTATTGAGTTGCGATCGCACGTTTCTTCGTTCCCGCCTTCGTTTCTTCGTTCCCGCCTTCGTTATTGAGTTACATCGCACGTTTCTTCGTTCCCACCTTCGTTTCTTCGTTCCCACCTTCGTTTCTTCGTTTCCACTCCTTGTTATTAAGTTACGATCGCACGTTTCTTCGTTCCCGCCTTCGTTTCTTCGTTCCCGCCTTCGTTTCTTCGTTCCCACTCCTTGTTATTAAGTTACGATCGCATGTCCCTGACTCCGACTCCTGCTTCATCTAGAACGCATCAAGCGATCGTGAGTATTATCTAAGTGGTGGAGAAAACGGTTTGATCTATCGACAGTGCTTAGATGACAGTTCTAGAATCATGCTGCTGTCAGCAGAATTAGCCGCAGCGAATCGAGACAGACCATCCAAGGCAACGGTTGTGCCTTCAGCGCAAACCATTTTTCCTTAAAGACCTCCGCTTGAAGGTGATAGTCTTGCGGACTCGTCGGAGGAGCATTGAACTTTAGAAAAATCGTCATGCGATGCGGAGTTTCACTCGTCGCCG
Organism: Myxacorys sp.; assembly: GCF_059501405.1. Classification (NCBI taxonomy): domain Bacteria; kingdom Bacillati; phylum Cyanobacteriota; class Cyanophyceae; order Leptolyngbyales; family Leptolyngbyaceae; genus Myxacorys; species Myxacorys sp. The sequence goes on along the minus strand of NZ_JCACCM010000007.1, from coordinate 2,558 downwards.
CAACCCAGCAGGGAAACGTATTAGGCTGCTGAGCGTCTTGAGGAAAGAGAATTTGATGAGCGCGAATGCCAACATAGGCAAACTGTTCGGGTAGAGGCTCGGCAATCTGTAAGCTAATGCCCCACTCGATCGCATGGATGTGATTATCTGCCGTCGCGACTGCCGTCGAGAAGTTTTTACATCCCGTTAGTTGAGCCACTGTCACTGTCGCCGGACGCTCAAAAATCGACCGCTTAGACCCGAATGCGATCGCGCGTCCTCCATGCATCACTAGCAAGTTTGGACAGACACGATACGCTTCTTCTAAATTGTGCGTAACAAACAGCACCGCACCGGGATAACTAGCGAGACGCGCAATCAACTGCTGTTCCAGTTGACTGCGGAGATGCGTATCGAGGGCTGAAAACGGTTCGTCGAGCAGCAGCGCTTCCGGTTGACTTGCCAATGCTCTCGCAAGGGCGACACGTTGCTGTTGTCCGCCAGAGAGTTGAGCCGGATAGCGATCGTGCATCTCCTCTAGCTGCACCGCCATTAACTGCGACTCAACCTGCTGCCGCACACCAGAGCGAGACAGCCCTTTTGGTAGACCAAATGCAATGTTTTGCGCCACCGTCATGTGGGGAAAGAGCGCGTAGTTTTGTACCAAAAAACCAATGCGGCGATCGCGGCTCGCTAGATTAATGTCACGATCGGCATCAAACAGCACGCGTCCGTTGAGTACAATCCGCCCAGAAGTTGGTGTTTCAATTCCGGCAATACAACGCAGCATCAGACTTTTTCCAGCCCCAGATGCACCCAGCACGCCTAACGGTGCGTCGGCATGAAACGCAATCTCGACTCGAAATCCGCCAAGTTGTTTACCAATCTCCACGCTTAGCCCGCGATTTGGAGAATCTGCAACGTCAAGGAGCGGAGCCAGGACAGGCTTAAGGACTGGAGAGAACGGCTCGCGTTTGACAGCCTGCGGTTTACGTTTATCTTGCCAAAGATTGGCTGCCGCAATGCTAGAGAGCGATATTCCCATGATTGCGATCGCCCAAAACCATGCTTCATTCGTGGCTCCCGCTTCGACTGCAAAATAAATCGCCATCGGAATCGTTTGCGTTTCTTCGGGAATATTGCCTGCCAGCATCAGAGTTGCACCAAACTCTCCCAACGCACGAGCAAACGCAAGCGTGATGCCTGCCAAAATCCCTGAAGTTGAGAGTGGCAATAGAATAGATCGAAAAATAGTCCAGTCAGACGCGCCTAATGTTTTAGCAACGGCTAATAGATTTTGATCGATTTGTTCAAACGTGCCTAATGCAGTGCGATACATCAACGGAAACGAAACAACGGTCGCTGCCACAACAGCACCATACCAAGTAAACACAACGCTAAAGTCAATCGAATTTAGCAACTGTCCGATTGCTCCATTTTTGCCAAATAGAACCAACAAAATAAAGCCTACTACTGTGGGCGGCAAAATCAAGGGAGCGACAAAGATGCTCTCGATTAGTGCCTTTCCCTTGCCTCGGTAGTTCAGCATCCAATATGCCGCTGCAACACCAAAGAAGAAGGTAATCCCGGTGGCAAGCAGGGCAGTTTTAAGCGAGATCCATAGAGGAGAGAGAGCAGGGGGCATCACGTCACAAGGTTGGTACTCACGATGTTGGTACAACAAATCCGTACTTGCTTAACACGGTTTTAGCGTCGGTACTCGACAAGTACTGCACAAACTCTTTTGCCGCTTCAATGTTTTTACTACTTCTCAGCACCGCTACCGGATACACAATTGGAGCATGATCCGCCTCGTCTGCGGTGACAGCAATCTTCACCTGATTTGAGATCTTGGCATCTGTAAGGTAGACAAATCCTGCCTCTGCATTCCCAGATTGAACAGCCGCTAACACTTGACGCACATTGTTACCGAATACAAATTTAGGTTTGAGAGTGTTGTAGAGCTTTCGTTTTCTCAAAACCTGTTCCGCGTATTGTCCGGCGGGAACGCTGCGCGGCTCTCCGATCGCAATGCGCTTAATGTCGGGTTGTGTCAAGCGATCGAAGCTTTGCACTCCTCTAGACGACCTGGGCACGATTAAGACGAGCCGATTTCGGGCAATGTCTTTTCGGGTTCCAGCTACCAGTTTGCCTGCTTGATCAAGTGTATCCATTTGACATTTTGCTGCCGAGAGAAAGACATCGGCGGGCGCACCCTGTTCAATTTGTTGTAACAATGTGCCCGATGCCCCAAAGTTGTAGGTTAGACCAACGGTTGTTTTACTGCGTTGATAGACTGGCTTAATGTCTTCTAAGGCATCCTTTAAACTAGCAGCCGCAGAGATAATCAGCTTGTTAGATTGCGCTGTCGTAGGGAATAGTACGAAACGTAAGGCTATGATGCAAGCTGCGATCGCGATCGCAGCTGCAATTAAATATCTTTTCATAACCTGATTTCAGGATGGCAACTGTTCTCTAACGATATAGCCCTCCACGCCGTTCTGCAATTTAGCGGTTCCTTCTGTATTAGACTTAATCGGAAATAGGCAGTAGTCGAAGCCAGACAACAAGAGGCTTTC
>NZ_JCACCM010000006.1:0-4601 GCF_059501405.1 Myxacorys sp. | reverse complement strand
AATTCACCGTCCTCACTAGCTTTCCAGCTTCTTAGTTTTGTCAGTCAAGCAGGGGAGCCGCCAGTTCTTTAGATCGTTTGCGAGTCAAAAAGGTCAATGACTCGGACATCAACAACGAAAGGATTGACGACAGACTTCAGATCACATTGTCCAAGATAAAGCTGGTATTAGCTTTTTTCCAACTGCATGACGTGGAACGAATGGGAAGTCCTGAAACACGATCTTCTTCATTGTTTCGTGATCGCTCCACTCCCACGGGTCAACACTAGTAAAGGGTAAGGAAAAGAAACAAAGTTGTTTGTGTCGTGCAACGGTTGCTCAATGCTTTGAAAATCTTTGGCGATGTGACACCTATATAGGAGATTACATGGCGAGAAGAATGAATGCATTAAGCAACAATGTGGGGCACACGGTTTTGTGAATTGAACCGACTTCAATCAATTCACTTTCTTTAAAGAGCTAAGCGAATGGCTTATTCATTTGTTGTCACAACATTAGATGCTCTGATTCGTCGCGTTGCGATTGACTATTTAAGGTTTGGTTATTGCCGCTACGTCGTTCGCCACATTCCTTTGGACAAAGAGCCAAATTTAGTAGACGCAAAGCTCATTCAGACGTACAACATTACGCAAGATAGAATGGTGAGACTTCGCCGCAAACAAAAAGGCTTAGCCAATGTCGTCTATGTTCGTCAAGGGCACCGCTTTATTTTGCTAGCAACGGAAGGTACTCATCCAACATTCGATCGAATTTGCTGGAGAGACCTGCGAGTCGCCCCGCTGCATCTAGCGTGTTACTCGATCGGAGTAAAGGCAGAAAAACCCTGCGTGCGGGTGGCTCGCCACACTTGGAAGCCGATTGAGGAATACTTTCTGTCTATTGCACTTCGCCCGACTCCTGAAGTCAAAGCCAAGATCAACAATCTCCGATTTTATTCCTTCCCAGGCGTCATTCGGCAGAAGCTGAAATTAGTAAAGGCTGTCAACCAACGACGCAAGAAAGCACACCTCCCTCGCGTAGAGCTAACGCTTAAAGCTGGCTACAATAAGCAAAAGAGAGCTACGACTAAGCCCGCTATGAAGGCTTGCAGAGCCGCTCCAAAGCATCGATGAATTGATCGATGATCACATCTAGCTGGGCCTGGTGGTTGACCGAGGTTTCAACAGTCTTAAGCCGTTTGGCAATCGCTCGCAGTCGATTGCTGGGCTTAGGTGAGGATTGGGGGAGCGCACGGGAGGGAAGCATTTGCCCCAAAATGCTTTGAAGATCGTGATATGACAACTCTTTGGATAACACTTGATTCAGTAAGTTCTCACGCAGGTCTTTGTCTTCAACTCTTGAAAGTGCAATAGCTGAGGAGTAAGGCAATCTTTTTTCTAAATGTGCTTGCTTGATTTCGTGGGGCAAAGCAAGAGTTTTTAGATGTTTGGTGCAAAATGTTTGAACCCTGACACCAAATGATCCTAGAATCGCTGCAATTTGGTGAAGTTCCGAACTTAAGGCCTCGGTGTTAAGGGCATCATTGTTCTTACCAATCAAGCGCCCTTCTCGGTTAATGATTTCAATTAAGTGCGCTTGCTCTAATCCCAATTTAAGGCTCATTAAATCAAGTAGCCCTTGAGTCTCTTCCAATTTACTTAAGTCTTCCCGCTGAAGGTTCTCCTGCAAAGCAAACTCTAGAGCGTCTTCATCGGTAAACTCGCTCACGACACAGTAAACGGCGACAAGACCTGCTAAATGCGCCGCTCGGTATCTTCGTTCTCCTGCCACTAAGAGATACTGCTCTCCATCCAAGGGACGCACATTAATGGTCCCTTGAAAACCAGTTTCACGGAAAGACTGAGCGAGGAGTTCAATCGAGTGTTGTGAGAAATAATAACGGGGCTGCTTACCGACCTGGATGCGCTCAAGGGGAATCAGTTGAATGTCACAAGTAGCAATTGACGTATTACTGGGGTCAGGATTCTTAAACATCACCCATGCACCATTTCAAAAGACAGCTAGACTTTCTCAAAGCAATATTGTGTTAGATAGCTCTACCTTATGTTTGTTTTATGCCAGAACGTACGATGGTGATCACGTCTCTTTCAACTGCTGTTTAGGGGAAAGTAAAACCATGTTGAGTGCGTCACAAATCTCTCTCAGGCGGAGCTCTTGCTGGGGAGTCCGTCTCTCTAGCTTCTGAAGATTTTCCGATTCCTTTAGAAGTTTCAGGCGGTCTCGTCGTTTAGCCTCTTCCCTCTCAAACTCATCATCGGGCTGATACTGGTCCCAAGGCAGGTGTGGACGCCCCAGGCGTACCCGAGTGCCCGCTCGAACGACGTGAGCAACGAGATCAGTCGGTGCAACGGCAGCGATGGCGATCGCAAACCTGACAGCCTCACTTGCCGTCATCGCTGTAACAGAAGTAAGTTTCGCAAACCGCGATCGCAAAGCCTCAAGTTGCACCTTATCAGCAGGCTGGAGAGAGATGGGAACAACAAGGCGATGACGAGAGGGCATAAAAATGGTAATACCATTATTTCGGCCAAATCTCTAGAACTTTCTCCAGCCAGATAACGCTCCGAAACAAATCAGCATTTTTGCTGTGGAACACGTGGAACTTCTCCCCGCTTGGCTCTTTGATAGAGAGCCAAGCGGGAAAGACGTTGGGAGCAATGTTGCTCCCAACGTTTTACCAAGCTAGTTAAGGGGAGGTCTGATCAGGCTTATAAAGGACGCAAACACCTTTAACCGTCTGCCTCAAGGAGCAACGCTTCTAGCTTTTCAAGTAGAGACTCTACTTTTCTGACTTTTTTAGGGTCCTTTAAAATCCGACTTTTCTTCATCTGCTGACTGAGATTAGTCAACCGTTTAGGAAGGGATACGGGAGTACTTTCCTCTACATCCTGATGCGCTTTAGTAGGTTGTCCTTGTTTAAATGCCTTTATTCGTTCTCGAATAGCTCGTACCGACAGAGATTCTTCGATTGCAGCTTGAAGCAACCTGTGGCGGAAAGAGCGATCACTGACTGCCCCGATTGCTCTTGCTTTTGTATATTCTATTGTTCCAGCATGCACGGCTTCGATTACATCTGAAGGAAGGTTAAGTAGCGGCAGGTAGTTTGAGCGAAAACTATCTGGAGTTAATTGACCTGGTAGCTCTTCAAAGAAGGCCGTAAGGGTGCGCCACTCTGAAGTATGAATAACGTTATTCATATCGGCATTCCGTTCTGTTGCCGCATCAATTAAGAGCTGTTTGACTTGCTCGGGAGAGCATTGCAGGCGAACAGCTGCAAGATGAAGGATGGCTTCTGTTTTCTCAATCGGGTTAAGGTCCTCGCGCAACAGATTCTCTGTAAGCGCTAATTCCCGTGATTCTGCGTCAGTTATGGATCCATCGACAAAGGCCAAAATCGTATCAAACCCTGCCTCCTGATGAGCACGTGTTCGCTGCTCCCCAAAGACTAGTTCATACTCATTCCCCTCTAACGGACGTACCAGAATCGCGGTTCGGGGATGTTCACCCCGCTCCTGATACTTGCGAAACGTTTCTGCCATTTTTTCGATCTTATCGGCATTGAAATAAGAACGCGGCTGAAACGGAGAGCGCTTGATTTTGGAAATTTCAATCAACTGAGGAATACCTTGGAATACTCCTCTAGAAGTATCAATAGATAGAGAATTGACTTCCGTTTCGTCCTCAGCAATAGAAGCCAAACCGGCTAATCTACTTACCATATTTACAAGTCCTTCCCAGCTAAAATCTCCCTAAAGACCGCTTCATAATCAGACCACGCTAGTTTTGCATTGCGATCGCGCTTGACCTGAAACACAGGAATGCCCTCGATGAACGCTTTGTCATAGGCTTTATAAAATCGAATGCGCCCGTCGAACATCGGAATACCTTTGGAAATAAGAAAATCTCTCGCGTCGGCTTCATCCGTTGCTTGATAATGCGTTGGCACTTTTGTTAGTAAGATTCTGTGCTTTGTACTGCCCATTCCTTTCAAGGATTGAGCAGTAGTAGCCGTGACTCTTAAATCGTCGCCAGAGGGTGATGTTGGCACAATAATTAAATGGGCCGTTCTAATGAGCACATCTAAATCGTCTAGTTCTGGACGAGCTTTTGTGTCCGTTACAATGTGCTGAAACTTCCCTTGAAAGCCGATCAATTCAAGCTCAGTAATAACCTTGAAAGGGAAGATGCTTCCTGGTCGTCCTGCCCACGCACGGGAGGAACGATTGGGATCAGAATCTACAAGCGCGGTGGGTCCGTGTTGAGCCAGCTGGTAAGCAAGGTGGACCGCTGTTGTCGTCTTGGTGACACCGCCTTTAGAGTTAACGATCGCAATGATCATAATGGCAAGGCGAATTCGTAAAATTGTTTCTACTATACTGTTTCTTGGGCATAAGAACTTCTTTCCTATTGAAAAGTCAGAGTATGAATAACGTTATTCATACTCTGTAATTGCAACTGGCGATACCAGACATCTGACCCCAAACTAGATACTCTCTGTGAAGCGCTAAGCCTGGAAGAAGGCGGACTACGCTTAAAAAAGCAGGGTTGTTTCATTGTAGGAGAGGAAATATTCGCTGGAGTTGATTTGCCAACTGTCGCTT
>NZ_JCACCM010000005.1:0-4732 GCF_059501405.1 Myxacorys sp. | reverse complement strand
CAATCTGGTACTTTGTTCACGCCTATAACAAATCATTACTTCTGTAGGACTACCACATCGGACTACCTCAGCGTGCTGCGAATGGTTCAGCCCGACATTGCAAAAGGTAGCAAGATTAACGGCAAGCTAATGCAGGAGGACTTTAGGAGCAACGCTTTAGAAATCACTGGAGACTATACCGCGATCGGAAAAGCGTCCGGTTCAAGCGCTGAAGAGATTGGGCTGTTTCTGAAGCGCTTGCTCAATGGCGGATCGATGGCTGAACTGAACAACCTCTCGTTCGGTATGAACAACCCGATCGTGACCCAAAACATCACCAAAGAGATGATGAAAATGGGCGTCGCGTCGATGGAGCAATTAAGCCAATCGCAGCGATTAGCCATTATCAAAGCAGCGGGCAAGGCGGGCAACTCGGAAGAGATGCAGAAAGCGGCATCAGGAACAATTGAAGGTCTGCTCGCCGGGTTCCAGTCAAACTTGTTTGACCCCTATTCTGGCTACTTTGGTGGAGTGTTTCGCAAACTAGCAACCGTTCCTGGTCAATCTGCCACGGTCGCAGAAGCATTTAATAAGGTTCTAGCGAAACTCATTGGCCCTGACGGACTATTCAGCACAATTACAAAAACTTTGGGCGCGATCGGGCTAGGCGGATTTGACCCAATGGTGAGTCTTCGCAACACCCTCGATAATTTCAGTGGATTTGTCGCTAATGTCAACACAACGTTTCAGGGAATTAACAAACAGTTAGAGTCAGGGGCAAGCGTCGGTGATTTGATTGGAAGCGCGATCGCGGACTTTTCCTCTAAAGTTTCAAGCTCTTTCTCTGGCATTGGTGAACGCGCTGCAACGGCGGTTAACAGCTTTGTGGATGGGTTGATTAAGAATGCGTCAGGATTCGATTACGCTCCGATCGTGCAATCTATCGGGCGTGGTTTAGGAACACTCTTCACCGAAATTGGTAGCTTCCTAAGTCACCTCGATCCACAAGTTTATTTGGTAGGTGCTGGTGTCTTGATTGCAAGCGCGATCGGGATGGTTGCTGTAGCGGCTGTCGGTGGATTAGTCGTCACGATCGGGGCCGCGATTTTGGGACTAGGAGCGCCCGTTCTGCTAGCCATTGCCGGAGTCGGACTCGCCACCGTTGGATTGTTCAAGATGTACGGCGATCAGATTTGGGCATTCGGTTCTCAAATCTGGCAGGGGATTGGAAGTATGTTTGGAGCGATCGGGGGCTTCCTGTCCGAAGCCTGGCAATTCGTTGTGGGATTGACCGCACTCACCATGCCTGGACTTTACATCATTGGAGCTTTAGTAGGCTCATTGCTCACAGGTGTTACAAGCTTGATTCAAGCCAATTGGGGGACAATCACGAACGGATTTGGCAACATGTTCAACTCACTTGGCGGACTGATCCAAAATGCAAGCAAAGTGGTTGTTGACGTGGGCGGCAAAGTGTTTGATCTGTTAGGTCAGTTGCTTGGCGAAATTGGTAAGTTTTTGAGTGGCGCGATCGAGTTCGTGCAGCGTAACCCAGTCAAACAAGGGCTTGACTGGGGCGGACAAAAACTGGATGAAGCTGGAAAAATGTTGTTTGGACAAGCACCAGCCGGACATTATCTAGGCGGATATTTAGGCGCGATCGATAGAGAAGCTAGAAACAGCACTGGCACTCCAGTTATTGCAAATTCTACCGAAGCAATCCTCACGCCGGGGCAATTACAGAGCATGGTTGCAGGGGTTTATGCGTCAGGTCAAAACAGCAGTAGTCGCACCGTCCACTTTGCACCTGTGTTCCACGTTGAAGTTCGTGGGGATGCCGAAGAGACAGCGCGGGCTACCCTGCAAATATTTGAAGAGTGGCTAGGTCAGTATCAGAATTCGTTTATGGGCGCTTAGACCTTTAGCGTTGATTAAACGGGACAGTGGAAGCCACGATTGTTGTTGAATTCAACTCCCTACGCGCGTAGGATTTCTAATGAAATTAAAATCATCCATCGAGCAATTTAAAACCGAAATCGTTAGCTTGGAAGGCGCGATCGCAGCAATCAAAGCCGAACATGTCAGACCCAGCAATCCGATCGCGGACGCTGCATTTTCAATCTTGCTGCAGAACTTAGCCACGATCGAATTTGACCAGCAGAGCCGCGAATTTGAGCGCGAGAAAGCCCGCAGAATCGACGCTTTCGAGGAATCGCTAAAGCAGATGCGATCGCAGTTGGCAGAGAAGGAATCAGAGTTAGCTGGACTTGAAAAGACCGCAGCAGAAGGACTGGCAAAGCTTCAAGGTCACGCCGATCGCGTCAATCAACTGGTGGAGAAGTTCAAGGCTAACTACCAGAAGGAAGTTGAGGAGATGAAAGCGATCGCGGCTGAACTTGAATTAGCAAGTTTGGAGATTCACAACACACGCCCACTATTTGTGCGATTTGAGAAGGCTGAATTACCTTTTGCACTGGTGGACAATCACAGTATTGTGATCCTGGCAGAGCGAGAACAGTACAGCTACAACAAGCCAAAACCGCAACCAATCCCCTACACGATGCCTGCACCGCTCACAAAAGGGCAGAAGACTGAAATGTGGATTAGTCAAACTTGTTTTAACCTCAACCGCCAAAAAGATATACAGCAGTCGATCGAGGAATTCAGATCGACTGGCAAGGTTCCAGCGTGGCTCAATTTCACCACTGCATCTGTGAAGGCTTAGTCGATGGAAATCCCTTCTATTGGTGAATTTAGCCAAGACCCTGACAAATACTACGCCGCGATCGGGCGTCGGTTCCTTGAGATTGCCGCGAAGCAACCGACCGGACTGAGAGATCCCAAGTTTGTCGATCGTTGCTTCGACGCAATGGAGTCGGGTAATGAGGCGCAAATCACCGCGATTCTGGATGAACTCGACAGCGACCAGGAGCGAGGCGCAATGATTCGGCTGTGCCAATCAATAACCCAAAATGAGCCAGGATGAGCTTTCACCAAAAAAATTTCTAGCAGCACACGCGATCGCGCAGGGGGAGTCACGGCTTGAAGCTTGCACGATCGCGAAATGCTCGATCGCCACATTGAAGCGCTGGCTGAAAGAGCCATTGTTTCTGGCTGAAATAAAACAATTTCAACAGGGGATTTTCGATGAAGCACTCTCGATCGCAGTTGCGAAGTCGGTTGACGCGATCAATAGTCTTGCGAGTATTGCCGCCTCGTCTCCGAACGAATCCGCTCGTGTTGCAGCGGCTAAAGCGGTTCTGGAAGTCGGATCTAAAAACCTAATTCACCGGGATGTGCTTCAACACCTTGCTGAGTTAGAGGAGCAGATTCGCGACGGCAAATAAAGCTTCTTCTGGTCATGTCCCCCGATCGTTCCCCTAGCGGAGATGGAAGAATCGGGGGTTTTCTCTTATGCCTACTAGCGTACAGAACACTTTTTAGGTTGTGCCCTGGCGGTTTGTCCGTCGTACACCCTCTGTGCAGTTTTTTCCTGACGTGCCTGGTAATCGTCCCACTGGCTGTCCTGATTCTTCGACTCGGATGGAGCTGTCGTGTTTAGCTTTCTCAACTCAACAAAATATACAGAACTGGCAGATTTAAACTGCTCGGATTGGAACTTAAACAGAGGTGCTGGATGTCTATCAATTTTCTCGATCGCGTCAATATCGTCGAGAAGCCGAATCACTCGAAGTACCGTGTTAAGAGACGCTTTGCACTCCTCTGCGATCTCAGCGGTGGTGAATCGATCTCGCTCCTGCATTGCTGCAATAATTCGGCAATGAGCCTCGGTGGGGCGTTTCATAGTTCCCCCTTCACTTGTTCCCAAACACTCAAAGCGCCTTCTACCCACCCTTCTAGGAAGGCGTCAATATCAGGGGTTTCTAAGTACTGTATGTGGCGATCGCTCAGCCAGTCACGCAGATTCTCGTTTAACCCATCATTTTCTAGTTGCCTGAATTCGTCGTAAGACAACTCGGCAGCATCTTTCTGTCCTTCCACAACACCGTCTTGCTTCCAGATCCCTTCAGACTCTTGTTTCTCAATTCGCAAGCGCTCGATCAATTTATCCATGGCTGGTACATCCTTTAACTTGATTTCTTCGATGGTTACCGCTGCTTCGATCGCGGCTTGGCATACTTGCGAAACTACAATCTTGTCTCGCACCTTCAGAAAACGCTCATGAAGAGAGTCTGGCACTGTAATATTGATTTTCTGGCTCACAATACGCCTTCTTTTCTCGAATACGCCTATTCTAACACTGTTGAATTTAATACGCTATGTTATTAATCTATGCGCCTTCAAAAGGGCATAGAGTTTTTACTATGAACGCTTGATTTCGGAGAATTCAATGCAGTTGTGCGATTAAGCGAAACTTTGACCCTAAATTTTTGTACCGAACTTTTCCGACTTTTAAGTGTTGCTAGCAGTACAAATAGGCGCGATCGCCCATCTAGAAAACGGTTGGCGTGATTTGAAACTTGTTTTTGTGTGTAGAAGGATAGGTATTGATCGGAAAAATCGACGGAGAATTTAGGGGCTTTTTGTATTCGATTTCTAATTCAACCAGTCCACATCAGTATCAATTCCCAAACGCAATTTGTGACTTATGAATAAAGCACTTCGACCCTGGCACATAGAACCAACTCGGATCACGGTAGTCGCCATCCGGGTTGATCTGAATTGTTGCCTTGGCATCGAACACTGCTACAACATTTGCCGATTTTGATGGATCGAGACGGCAATTCGAGGG
>NZ_JCACCM010000004.1:0-4768 GCF_059501405.1 Myxacorys sp. | reverse complement strand
GTCTAAAGGTGAAAGGGTTGACAAGGTTTCTAATAGGTTTAATTGCTGTGTCATGCCAAAGCCTCCAGTTCTGAAATTACGGATTTATAAAGATCGGCGTTCGGGCAATTCTTCAACTTTTCAAGCGTTTGATCGCGATGCCCGATCACAGCCTCTTGCCACAATTGCGCCCCACGACTCACAACTTGAGGCGGTACAAGTTCAAGCTGCGATCGCTCCATACCCCAAACTTGCCCCTCAATTTCGACTTGGGCGATCGTTGGTAACAGCATTGATGAGACAGTTCCAATCTGCCCGATCAGTGATTCGGGCAAAATCCCAACACTCACCACTCGAACAGAGTCCCCAATTTTGAGCGACGGAGCCGTCGGAACGGTTTGTTCTGGTGGCACAACGTAATCGAGCAATCCAAGCTGCATCATGAGGACACCTCCTTGATCAGAAGAGCTAAACCCCTAGTGCTTTTATGCCTAGTAAGCGTCCATCCGGCTTTCTGAAAGCAGTAACCGGGGTTTGTGGATCTGATTAGTCCAGGGTGTATATAGGTGAACTTGCGACAAAAGCCAAACACGCGATCGCACTCACGCTCTGCAAGCAGAATGATGTCGCTCGATAGCAGTTCAGATTCATTTCGGAAAATGGTGCATTCCGCCCCAAACTGCCCATCGTGGCGAAACTTCTGCATATTCCACGCAAAGAGCCAGCGTCCGCTTGGCTCAACGAGAATTAATCGCCTCCCTGGAGGCATAAATCGATCCTGGGTGGTGTTTCCTCTCCAAATCCGGGAGTAGTGTCGATTCGCGATCGCCGCAGCCAGGTTGTTACCGTCACGAACTCGAATAAACTCTGCAAATGGCAGATAGAGTTGACTACCAGTTGTCATGGTCCACCTCTACGATTTCACCACTGAACGCTTGAGCCAAGGATTGCGCCGCTGCTAGCCCATTCTCTTGAGCCAAGGACACCCCAAACCGCCGCTTACCGTCGGACACAGCGAAGCCGATCGGGATGCGCTCAACCTTCAACTGATGCCCGTTTGGAGTGATGTACTTGGCTCGATCGGGCACAAGTTCAGGTGTTGCGGCTTGGCATTCGGAGAGCGGGAACGTAACGCCGCCGCCATTTACCCACGGGTTGAGGAAATAGCTGTCCTTGTTTCTGGCTTTCTTCACGCCTTGAATGGTGAAGAGTGTGCCGGATTGATGGAGTGCAACGGCGTTGGGTTTAACCCACGATGGAAGGGTACTCATTGCCAGTCCTCCGGTAGCTCGCCTTGAGTTTTGCCTTCCCAGAACTCATCTAGAGTTGGAGCAATTTCGCATTCTTCGCTTTCGATGAGGTCAAAAAATGCATAGACCTTGGGGCGCACTGTGTGGGAGATGGCAACCACTAAAAGCTTTTTAACGCCATCCTCTACCTCGGAAAAATCTGGAAATTCAGCAATTAGATTGGCGGCTGCTTGCTCAATCCATCGGCTTGTCTCAGCGTTCCACAACACCTCGATCATGCCGTCCGTCCACTTCTGCTCTCGCTGTAGTTCTCTCAGTCGTAACGGCAGAATTTTGCCGCTTGCGTCGATCGTGACCGAGAACTTAAAAGCAGATTTGCCAATCTCATCGGGAACGATGCTGGCGTAAATCCGGTTCCATTCATCACTGCTGACTGGCGATCGTCGCAGCAAGAAATCCAAAATCTCGGAACGGGTTAACTTTTTTGGCTTGCCGAAATTCGGGTCAAGCTTCTTCCGTCGGTTCGCTTCTCCCATCGCTATGCAGCCTCCCTATTATTAATAATGAATTCTGAGACTACGGCGGAGTCATTCCGACTTAGTGTGTCTCGTTCAAACCATCGCCTAAACACTTCCTCACGCCCGTCGCTTGGGGACTCGAAGCGATAGATCCAATCCCATCCGCCGCGAGGTCCACGCTTCTCTTTGGTGTTGACCAGCTTCATCCCCAATTTCTTGAGAAACTTGTTTGCGATCGCAATCGGGCTATCTTTCTCGCAGATGTTAATGCCGAGGATCTGTCTCAACTTTTGGGAGAATTGCCTTGCCTCGTCAGCCAACCACTGAAGCAATGGATCAGAGTTTTTGAACTCTTGCTCTGGCTGCGTCAGTTCCCGAATTTTGAAGCGCTCTAGAATTTGCACCTTCAAGCCAATTTGAGAGGCGATGAACACCGGATACCAAAGCTGCTGATTGCGACTGAGCAGATTGAGCAGCTTGACATCGCGATCGTCCACAAACTCGCGCCCCACACCAGAGAAGTAGTCGGTCTGCAATTGAGAGTGCCAGCCTTTGTCATCTTTCTGAATCAGATCAACTGTGACCTCGACCCCGCCATATTTCTTGTGGCGAATCCACTTGCGATATTTCAGCCGTTCCTCGCGGGTTTTGTTGCGCTTCAGTTTGAGCAGTTCACCCTCGGTATCATCAATCGAGTCGGCATCCGCCTCGTCTTGGCATTCCAGCCCATAGCGGACGGTGCGAATTCCTCTCAGTAGGTCGTGACAGAAGCGAATAAACTCAAGCCCAATCCTGTCTGGTGAAACGTCCACATCTTCTGGCAACCAATTCTCTAGTAGATAGGGGAGTTCTTCGCACGGCTCCAGTTCGGCAGATTCAATTTGGTATCCTTCCTCTCGCAAGCCATCCACCAGCGACAATCGGTAGGACGCCATTTCGGTGTTGATGCGACACGCCATTTCTGCCCAAGTGTTGAGCGCGGCTTCGTGGGTGACATACTCTTCGTCGTTCTCCCACCATCGCTTCAGTCGGTTAAGCATGGCGGTTGCGACTTCGGTTTGACCGTTAGAGAGCGCAAACTTCGTCGTTCCGCCGCCTGCAATCTTGCCACAAGTGCTGTGCCCTACTGCCCAGACATGGCGCGGAATGTTGGCGCGAATTCGGGCTAAGGCTTGCCGTGCTGAATTGGTCGGAGAAACCCCCCAAAAGCAGCCCCAGACCGAATCGAAATGGTTCGCTAGATCGATACTCCGGTTTCAATTGATGGCGTGGCAATCACCACGTCGTACTGATCAAGGACTGAATTGAGCTTGTCAATCACCCCATACGCCGCGTGATCCGGTTCCGCGATCGTTTCGGAATCAATGAGGAGAATCTTGCAGTTAGGCATCAGTTGCAAGATGATTTGCTCAAAATTGGTGGCACTCCAAACCGACCGCACCTTTTGCCCTTGTGTCACCACAAAACACTTTTCTCCTTGGGCGATCGCTTGAATGAGTGCCGCGAGCCACACTTTAGGACTGGACTGGTTGTAGTGACGGCAGCGTCTAAAGTTGGACTGGTTGTAGTGATTCACCACAATCCACGGCTTAATCCAGAATCGGGATTCGGTTAGGTTGAGAACGAAATTAATCGACACGTCGGTGAGATCGGCATCTAGCAGTATGACTTTGCCGTTCTCACTGCGAAGCGTTTGCAACAGTAGCGTTTGCAGTTGCTCGATCACCGGAAGGCGATGTTTTCTGATCTCAGTGTTGGCGTTGAACAAGTGCCACAAGACTTGCTCTACCTCGTCAATGATGACGATCGCGTCTTGCCAGTCATCCGGGTCAAATCGGGCTTGCGATTCTGAGTGTAGTGAGTCGATGCAAAGTCCGTAGCCATGAGGAGCCGCTTCTTTGGTGACACCCGCCTCGGTAATGTAGGGCAGTCCAACCCGACGACAGATATCTTGCCCAAGCTGTACTCGGTGAGTGATCAGGAGAACTCGTTGCCCCCGCTCTTTAGCTCCCGCTACAATCTGCTCTAGGCTATGAGTCTTGCCGCTGCCCTTGGGTGATTTGATGCACAAGAGTTTCGGCTGACTGCCGAGGATGCAGAACGGTCCTAACTTGTCCTGATTCAGTTCTAAATCAGCTTCATAGGTTAAGCGAGTGTAGAGCCGTGTTTGCCACTGGTGAAGCGGTAGAGCATTCTGGAACTCACGATCGAAGGCTTCTCGTCCCCGCGACACCACAAAATCGTCTACCCCTTTTTCGGGTCCAGGCAATTCAATGACGTGGGCTTTGCAGCCTTGGAGAGCAAACAATTTCCCTAGCTTGGAAATCGCAATGTTGACATTGCGGCGAGTACTCTCTTTGGTGTCATGGTCAAAGCAAATGTAAATCGGGCGACCTTTGGCACACACAGCCGCGAGGTCGTCAATCAGTTTATTCGTGGTCTTCCGGTAGCCGTTAAACACGCCCGGAAGCGCGATCGCGGCATAGCCCAACGACATCAGCAGTCGCGCTTTTTTGGCTCCCTCAGTGATGACGATCGGAACGTCTGGGGTTGCGAGCACCTCTAGCCAGTAGCGCGGGCGAAACGGATGAGTCAGGGCATAGACTCGCGTTTCAGTCTTTGGTGGCCCCTCATATTTGATCGGCTTGCCATCTTTTTCGATTGGGGTGTTGGGCTTGAACTGTCCCCACAGCATTTGAAACGAAATAAATTCGTCGGCTCGCTCGTTGATCCGCCGCTCAACTAAATGCTTTTTGAGTTCAACTAAATCCTCACCGCTACACCACCAGCCGCCGTTTTCGACGTGCTGATAACGCTTAAGAACCCAGTTGACCACACGCCCATCATTGCGCCGCTCTAACTTGTCCGAGTAAAGCAAATAGTCGTAGGGCGCGTCTCCTGACAAGCTCTTGAGACATCCATCGATCCACTCTTGAGGAATGCCACTTTCACGCCATTCGTGAAGGTGTCTTGAATCAATTCGATCGTCGTCATATCGTGAATTCTGTTGTTGTTTTAGGG
>NZ_JCACCM010000003.1:0-4930 GCF_059501405.1 Myxacorys sp. | reverse complement strand
AGGTATGGATAGATAGAGGATTGGATAAATGTATGTTCAGTACATACATTTATCCAATACTCTATCTATCCATACCTATAAGCAATCCGTATCTACTCCAATCCATATAAATCTCTTATCCATACTTCCGTTGATCCCCACGAACATCCCTGTCGTAAATGCCCGAAAGTATTAGTTTATATGGGCTGTGGCGCTTCTAGGATTGCATGACACTACCATTGATATGCTCATCCATATTAGATATCCATATCATTAATGCTTACATCCATACTATATTTGATTGAGTTATCCAATTTAAATACAGATTGCTTATCGGTATCCATATTAAGATTGCATGACATAAGAGATTACTATCATTTCAATGACACCATCATCTATGGGAATGACTTTGACAACAGTCTAGAAAGGGCAATCAAAACGCTGGAATTGCCTGAATGGCTGAAGTGCTGTTCCTTGAGTCTTGCTCCTTCGATCGCGTTTTACACCCGACTCATGCGATCGCGGTCTATCACTTCCTGATATCCATATCTTGATTGTCGATATGCATAGAGCTATGGTTTAGATATGGATATCGATGGATGAGTTAAGCCAGTTTGTTTCGCGATCGCACGGCCTCTTCCTCTGCTCTCATCCACTCCTCTTACTCTCCACTATCGCTTTTCCCGATGAACACTCCTCTTTCCCCAATTCAACAGCAAGCTATTCTCCTGCTGCGCCAATCTATCCTCTCTCAGAATGATCAGCTTACGATTGAAGCCGCGATCTCTGAACTCTCGCTTCAACGCCGCTGTACCCGCCAACGGGCCGCTCAGATCCTCCATCAACATGCCTTCCCTTAATTCATCACGCAGACACAGACATTGAATGATGTCGCGTTCCCCAGTAAATGATGCGCCCGATGGCCGCCATGACGAGAAGTGGGCGATTACGATCTCACTGCTCAAAGGCGGCCCAACCTAGAATCGAAAGAATGCTGAAAGAACGGAGCGATGTTCAACAGCGTTATCTAAAACATCAAATCGATCCGGAAAAACATAACCTGAAACACAGAGGTAAACATAAAATTACTGATGCGATTGCAATTTAGAGAGGTTTGTTGATCGGTTGATAGATTTATTTGAAAAATTCAACATTTCAAGTCAGTAAACCTAAAAGCAACCACACGTTAAATACATTAAGCACAATATGTCTTAAACAACTAGAACGTTAAGTGAATTTCTGTTGAATCTTTCATTCAAGGGCATTGTACAGCCATAGAGTGTTCCAGTGTTTTCTAAAACTTCTGGAGTTTCTATTGTGTTGAATCTGACTACTTCATTAGCCGCAACTGAGATCGATCTGCTTGATCCTGTTGAAGTCATTGAGACCATGATTGATTTACGCATTCAATTAGCTCAGATAGAATGCCAGATTCAATCCCTCCAACCAACCTTTTTTGCGGCCTGTCTCACGCTGAATCAAGCCAAGATTGAACGAGACCGTGCCATTATTTCTCGCAGACTTACCCCAGCTCAATGGATTTACGCTGCTGACATTCTCGAACAGGAAGCACTGCTCAAACAGCTTCGCAAACAGTTCCAGCAGGATCATGAGCCAACGGGCGGACGCGAAACCACCTGGATCATTAAGTTGCTCTTGGCTCAACCCACCTGATTGGGATTGGGCATCTTCTGAAATGGCAACCAGCACTGCTCACAACAGCCGTTTTCCCACAAGGCTGGTAATCGAAACGCTATGCCACACACAGGACAAGCCGTGAGTAAGGGGGCATTATGGCGATCGCACTGTTCGACCCCAGCTCGTTGCCATGCATTCTGGTGAATCGGTGTGTCTTCATAGCACTTCGGACAAAGTCGAGTTACAAGATGGATTTGCGATCGAACTCCGGGCAGCATCTCTGTCAGTTGAAGTTCAGAGAGTCCGAGGAAGGCTGATAGTTTTTCAACTTGAATGGCATTCAACGGCTGCCCAATTGAAGGCATTTCTAAGCCACGCAGCAGGCGGACCTCGATCGAGACCAGTTCTGCCAAGCCACTTCGGCTCAGACAGTTGGCTCGACGGAATCGCCCCAGATAATGCCCAACACTTTCTCCAGAGATCGGGGCCATCTGAAAGATCCAGCTGTCGCAATTCATCGCATCCCTCATCGACATTCAGCTGCCACTTCACTCAAAATGTTTAACTCAACTCGGTTGAATCCTCGGGATAACGAGCGCACGGCTGCTTCTCGTAAAATGCGGTCCAGTAGCCCTAGATACCCACCGCTGGCAGGCCCGATCACCTTTTGCATTTTGGCACTGCCCAAATGAGAGGGCTCAGGCAATCGCAATACGTGCGTCTCCCAAATTGCACTAGTCTCGCTCAGTTGAGCACTGCTCAATCGGTCATACCGATGACTTAGTAGATTTGCTCATCTCGTCGCACCACAGCGTCTAGGCGATCTGTGCCCACCAAGACGATCGCAATTTGCAAGAGATCCAGAATGTCCTGAAGTTCTGAAAAGGTTTTCGGACGCAGCCGGTGCGCTTCATCAATGATCAACATCTCTACCTGACAGGCTTTTAAGGTGCGATAGACACGACTGCGAATTTCTGAGAGCGTTCCTCGACTCAGTTGGTATCTCAATGCCTGGAGAATCCCTTCAAATAGCTCTCGGTTACCGCTTTCGGGTGGGGATTGCCATGCCACAACCGGAACTTGGGGCGGTTGTCCTGGAATTACAACGGGTGGATGTTTTAAGCGGTAGGTATCGCACGCAATCGTCTTGCCCGTGCGCGAATCTCCCACCACGCGACACGGTTGCCGCGCCATTCGCTTCTCGTCAAGCCACTGATGAAACCGCCGCATTTGTTCCAGTTCTACCACCCAGCGGCGCTGTAATCGCTCAATCTCCCGTTCCACTTCAATCCCCAGCGAAGGTTCACTGCTGGGCACCACCTGCTCTGGATTCACCACAGATCGAACTCCTGTTTCAAGGCGTCGTAGTCGAATACCCGCACATTTGCCACATCGATTGGCGAGGTAGTTTCTTCTTCTGACTCGTCGGCAGCCGGAGGTGGGGTAGCGTCTGGCTGGGGTAGAGGTGGCTCAATTGCTCGACTTGAACGTTTGGGCTTGCGCCGCTGTTCCTCAATGTCGCGGTCCCGCGATCGAACTTCGTTGAAAATCGACTGATTGCTGATCGACTGTCCTGCCTGCCGCAAGCGCCGACTCATCGCTTGCGCTTCCGCATACGACAAAATCTCGGTTTCTAAGCCTGTGGCATGAGCACGGCTGAGAAACAGGTCCTTGCCGCCTTCCTCCCGATAAATCAAAATGCTGGTAATGTCGCGCGGATTGTAGCGCAGTACCACCCAACTTCCGGTGTAGCCTTCTAAATGTTCACCTCGATAGGTCAAGTTGGCAAATTGGATATAACCGCCGCGATATATAACTCGGCGATCTCGCCGCATTAAACAAATGTCTAGCTCGCGATCGCTCAACAACGGGAGTTGGGCGAGGCGAGCCGATTCCCATCGTCCTAGTCGAGATTGATCGCCCGTGCGCGGATCAATCCCTTGGTTGTAGCGATCCACGATATAGCGCACAATCTGTTTTTCCAGTTGCATCAGCGTTAAGCTGGCCTTTGTCTCGGCTTGCTTGGGACGGCGTTTGGTGCTGTTCCCGGTATATCCCGGCAAGCTGGCAAATAATTCACTATTCAGTGTGCCAAATGGTCGTTCCACGATGCCGCCTTCGGCTGGGTAGCGGCGCTGACACAGCACGATTTTCAGTTCATTTGCCACTTGCTCTAGATGCTTGGAATTGAATTCTTTGCCGCCATCCGTATAGAGATACTGCGGCACTCCATAGGTGCCCCACAGTTGCGTCAGTTCATACGCAGAACTGTACTGCTTCGGTAACATGGCATGGCGTAAGGCTAAACACACTACCACCGCGCTCGGTGCCTCCATCCCCAGATGAATGCCGATGATGCAGCGCGAATAGGTATCGACGATCGCCGTTAACCACGGTCGTCCCAACACCTCTCCCACTTGATCCACAACCAGTAAGTCAACCCGCGTGTGATCACATTGCCACACCTGATTACTCTCCTTCACCTCCACTTCTAAGCCTTCACGGGTTTTCAGAATTAAGGTCTCGCCACTCCAGCCAATGGAGCGCGATTTCGATTGCTGCTCTTGTCGATCGAGCTCATCCTGCAACACCCGATAGACGCTCGCTCGGCTCGGTGGGTTGCTGTCTCCGATTTCTAGTGCCCGCGCTGCTACTCGCACAGCAACTTGCGCGCGACTCATTCTCCGACCGCCGCGATTCCCAGCACGGTAGGTTTGCACGATGTAATTTGTCCAATTCTCGTCTAATCGCCGCTCTCCGCGATCCGATCTCCCTTGTCGGACGACTCCATCAACCCCTACGGTTTGCCATGCTCGCATCAAATGCCGCACATTTCGCACCGTCATGTTTAACTGCTGGGCAATTTCTTGTTGAAGTGCCAAATACGTGGAGCGATCTGGCGCATTCGCCAGCCGCTGCATTGCTTTGACTCGCTCCTGTGCGGTGATCGTCAATGACTGCCACCGCACAGACCTCGTTGCTGAGTCAGGAACAGGGGCTGGCTCGGCTTCCTCCATCGGGTTGCTCCACTACTGCAAAAGTTAATCGGAGATTCGACGCTGTAACTCTACACCCGTCCCAGGTCGCTTCAGTTCTCGCTTTACACAATTTCTCCGTTCGTAATATTCTGCAAATCTGGAAATTTAATTTGAGACAACTGCACCAGAACTTGATGAAACATAATTTGAGACGCGATTTACCCCAAACTTAAGCTGTACTACTCAATGCTCAAGTACAGACGCAGTAAAGGTTCTAATGTTTTAAGTCGGAAAAATAATCTGAGACAAAAAGAAAAATAATTTGAGACTCGACA
>NZ_JCACCM010000002.1:0-73062 GCF_059501405.1 Myxacorys sp. | reverse complement strand
CGGTTTAGGTTTAGCGTATTCAGCCCAACTTCACACAATTATCAACACAACCTAGTAAAGTGTTTGTCAGTCCTGTTCACGATAGATTCACCACGAATAAATTTATGAGAGACCTCGATACAGACAAGGCGACACACTTGCTTAATTTGATCATGGAAGCAGAATTGGCGGGTGTTGTGCGTTACACCCATTATTCGCTGATGGTGACTGGACCAAATCGAATTCCGATCGTGCAGTTTCTCAAAGACCAAGCCAGTGAGTCGCTGATTCACGCTCAGCAAGCAGGCGAGATCTTAACTGGATTAAACGGGCATCCGAGTCTCAAAATTGCTCCCGTTGAGGAAACTCATAAGCACTCAATCTATGACATTTTGCTAGAGAGCCTGAATCACGAAGCCTCTGCCTTAACTTTGTATAAACAACTCTTAGAAGTGGTAGAAGATGCCAGTATTTATCTTGAAGAATTTGCCCGGGGTATGATCGGGCAAGAAGAATTGCATGGGATGGAATTACGAAAGATGCTACGCGACTTTCAACCTAACGCAAGCTAGTTGTGTTATCCAATGCGAGCGCCAACGCCACCAAGTTCGATCCCTAGCACACCCAAAACAGCACTACCTAGCCAATAAAACTAACGCTAGGTAGGAGCTTTGCGATCGCATTAGAAGTGAAACATCTAATGCGTAAGTAGAAAACGTTGTGTATGACCCGAGAAACCCAACCGCAAAAAATAAGCGAAGTTCGGGTGAAGCGATTGACTTCAGTAACGGCCATGTGATGAACAATCCTATGGCAAACGAGCCTGTGACATTAATTAAAATGTTCTGAATCGGAATCACTGCTAAACCAACGAATAGAGAAAAGTGTTAAATAATATCGAGTTAATGCGCCCGGAATTGCTCCTAAACTAATTGCTAGTGGTGCACACAGTCCAGGATTAATTAATGCGAGCCATGCAACGGGTCCATCCACGATCGTGACTAGCTGCTGGATTAAATTTACGAGCATTCTCGACGTTTATAGAAAATCGTCTTAATTATTCTCAACGTCATGGCAGCAGAATGCAATGTTATTTAAGTCAGCAGATTCAGTAGAAATTCTGAAAGAACTTCTACTGAATCTGCTTAATCTCAATAACCTATCAAACCTAAACCTGATTATTGGAGGAAGCGATCGACAGAACTTCTGAGCGATCGCTTGTCACACCCTCTCACTGTTATAGTGATTCAATTCAAAGTTGTATGATGTCAGTTAGACTAACACTCAACTGCACTTGCAACTCTGGAGACAACTGGAGCTTCTACGAACACATCAGAAGAGCGAGAAGGTGCTCCATAGCGGGATGTCAACTGATCTGCAAACGACTGAACATAGACATTGTGGTTGTGCTGTTGCATCACAAAATCATAGCCCTTCTGAGCAAGAGCTTCAGCTTTTTCAGGCTGATTTAGTAGATCTGTGATTGCCTGTTTCATCCCATCTACATCTCCAGGATTGACACCAATAATGTATCCGCTGTCAATAACTTCTTCAACCAGTCCGGGCGTCCGTGTCATGATCACAGGTCTCCGACACGCCATTGCTTCAAACAATGTGGTTAAGCCTGCTTGGTAGTTATGATCCAGTAGACTGATGACTACAACATCAGAGTCGCGATACAACTGACGCAGTTCATGCCAGTCGTGGTAGCGACAGACCATGTTGCTTGGCAACACTTTCGGCATATTGCGCAAAGACGCTTTTGCATCAGGAGACACGGCTGATGCTCGGACATCTATATCTAAATTGGCAACTGCCGCTGCCAACGTGTGATAGTCTCGGCTTTCTAGCCCACCGCTGCCAATAAGAGGACGTTTTTTAGGCGCTGACGGCGCTGCTGGCGTAAAAAAGCGAATATCGGTGTGCTGCTCTCGGAACAGAGAAACTCGATCAGACGGTAACTGCAAATACTGTTGCAGAAACTCTGCTTTAAAGACGGTATTGGTCATGAACAGATCAATCCGCTGCTTCAGACCAAATAGTTTCATCGCTAATTTCGCTCTTGGTCGGTCAGGATTGTGCATGAAGACCACGAGTTTGGGCGCGTTTTGAGGATTGCAAAGGGCAGCGATCGCAAATCCAACAGTTTCTCCAATGCAGAACACTACGTCTTCACTGCCTAATTGAGCTACGAGCCGTCGTGCCAATGCCCAATCTTGAGGACGCCCAACTAATTTTGAATACGCTTTATCGAGCAGTGAAATCGCGTCTTGACCGGGCAAGTGAATCGTTGCATTAAGAAGCTTTCCAGCATCAGTCATGCAGTGCCGTGGACGCTGGTCAGCATCTGCTTCCTGAGCAATTTTGTCGAGGTCAAACGGATGGTTTAAAACGAGATGATAACGCACCGGATTCTCCTTTAAATGAGGATGGAATGAGATGTCTTACAAAGTCTGACTAGTCTGAGGTGAAGTGCTTCACACGAAGTCAGTACCCTAAGCTCCTGAAGCTGCTCTACGAATAGACTTGAAATTGCCTTCTGGGTACAGTGTAGTGTAAATACTGAGGACAATATTATATGTATCATCTATCACTTCATCTAGCTAAATGAAAATTTTACAGAAATCCCTGCAGAGATAAAGTTTTCGCGAATCTGAAACCAGATGTCTCCGTATAAGAGATGCAACACGTCATATGCTTCAGACAAAGCTACGCCCTAGCAGCCTGACAGATTGAGCTACTAGGGCGTAGAGAAAATTGACGAGACTTTAAGTTCTAAAGAATGACATCAATGGGGGTTCCAAACCCTAAGATTTTTCTACCGACTAGCAGAATGGCAAGAAGCACTGCAAACATCGCCGTCGCTATAACATCTTGGGTTATGCAGGACAGCTTTTCTTTTTTAAGCGCAAAGAGATTCACGACATAAAGCGGAAAATCACTGAAAGCAATTACTGCAATCGCTCCTAGCGTCTGGTAAAGCGAGAATGCTATAGGTAATCCACCGACAATCGTAATAAATCGTGCCAAGTTGCTTTGAGCAGAATACATTGGTTTTCCAATTGCTAGTAGCGCTGGACTCGTGCTGTAAAACAAGACTGAAAACCAGATTCCACAGGCTAAAACCGGCAGCATCCAAGTGGCTTGCTGATACTGATCCCAATGCTGATTACGACCCCTATACAGTGCAACAATCAGCCAATCCCCAAAACAAACAAGCAATGCTAGAAAGCCAGCTAGCCCAATTAATATGAGCCAACGTTTGCGTACAATTTTGTGACGCAGTTCATGACGAGGCAAATCGAGCTGATTTGCGATCGCTGGAAAAATCACTCGACTACTCAACTGTCGAATGACTTCTCGCGGGATACTGGCCAGTGTGTTTGCGATCGTATAAATTCCTAACTGCTGGAACGAGAGCAACTTTGCCAAGAGTAACCGATCGGACTGGTCTGCGACAAACATGAAGGCAGACGCGACCGCCATCCATTTGCCAAACGATCGCAGTTCCGCC
Source organism: Myxacorys sp. (assembly GCF_059501405.1). Taxonomy (NCBI): domain Bacteria; kingdom Bacillati; phylum Cyanobacteriota; class Cyanophyceae; order Leptolyngbyales; family Leptolyngbyaceae; genus Myxacorys; species Myxacorys sp. Next base: position 69,569 of record NZ_JCACCM010000002.1, on the reverse strand, counting down.
AGACATTCTCGATCCCACGCTAAACGATTGGAGTAGCCCGGAATTAATAAATGGCTTCCTACTAAATTCAACACTGCACCAGATAAAGTTCCGAGCGCCAAGGAGTAAACTGAAGGACTAACCCAGCACAGCCCAATCAAAATTGAGAACGCCAGCACCTGAAGCACCAATTCATAAATGGTTAGCCTACCCAAGTCTAAGCGACGTTGCAACGTATGAATTGCCGTTGAGGAACATCCATCAAGTACTGAAGAGAAGCAGACCAAAGGAATCAGGATAAACAGCCGATCATCTCCGTAGAATTTTGTAATGGGGTACGTTAACAGCAGGCTGATCAACCAGATTTGAACCCCGCGAATGATCTGAAGTGTCCAAGCTGTATTCAGAAAGATTGGATCTTCTCCTCGCTTATTGTTAACAATGCTTTGAGAAATTCCAAAATCTGAGAACAGTTCAATTCCCATGCGTAGCGTGACTACAAATGCCATCAATCCGAAAAATTCGGGCACTAGTAAGCGCGTGAGAATCAAATTGTTGACCAGCCGCAGCGCTTGCCCTGATCCATAGCCAAGAATGGTCCAGATTGCACCCCGAACGGCGAGCTTTTTGAGAGAGGCAGCCATGATTAATTTGCGTTCCTTAAATTCGGAGCAGTTTGAGCAGCGAGGTAACCCCAAACATAAGCTGTGGGGGAAATTGACTGCATCACAGTGAATTCAGTTGCCATTGGGAACAGGAACACATCAAAGTAGGATTCAACGGTAGGCCAAGTGTTGGGAGCAGGAAAAATGGAAGGTTTAAGCAGTTCAATTGTCCAAAAATCGCCGTATCGAACCGGATCATAGGGGCCATAAACTGTTATTCCCGGTGGAGGAGCTTGTCCCAACATGCGCTGATCAATGACTAGCGGATTTTGGGGGCTACGGTGTCCAAGGCCTGTTGTGTAAGTCATATTATCGGGATTCGCTCCCAACGAAAACTGACTTGCCAAAACACTTCCTTTAAGGTATTTGGGATTGTTGGTGAGATAATGGGCACGCACCATTGCAACGGCTTTAGGAGCGCCGAGTCCAGCTCCCCACCCAATCGGTTCGTAGGGATGCTGTTTTGACCACTTGAATGCTGTCGTATCAGTCAAAGCGGTCACCGCATCTGCTTCTCGGATCAGCGCATTAAACGCATTCTGTTGAACGGTGCGATCGGTTTGATTTTGAGACAACCGAGCATACAAAAATGCAGCATCTCGCTGATTATGCTTATCCCACTCATTCGTTTCTTGCTTTGCATCTTTAAACACAGTCGTTTGTAGAAAAACTTGATGCCATTTAGAGTCTCCTGTCAATCGATATAGCTCTAGAGCCGCTATGTTTCGGGCATCGCGAACTTGCCAACGACCCGCATCTGCAGACTGCCGATCTGCATACTGAACGGCTCGGACTGCGCTCAATTGGTAGTCTTGAGCGCGTTTAGCATCTTTGAACTTAAACCAATGGGCCGCCCGGGCGGCCACACTCGCATAGAGGTAGCTTGACCAAGCATCGGGCGCATAGGCAAGCACTGTTGTCGATTCTTGCCAACTCGCTTCTCCAGTCTTTGGATCAATCTCAGATTGAATTCCCCCCCGAATCCCGCCATCAGAAGTTTGCAACCGCTTATAGAAATCAATATTCCATAAAGCTTCATCTACAACATCTGGAATTGAATTTTTGGATTCAGGAAGATTGAGATTGACCTGACTAAAATAGGTGGGCGCAAGTTCCTGCATTTCCAGCAGCGATCGCGAGACGTCAACATGCTGAATTCGGCGATCCCAATCACCAGCATCAAAGTAGCCCCCCCACGCATTTGGAAGTTTCTCATTTATTTTGCTTTTGGCAATCACCTTTGAGAAATCATCGGCTCCGATTCCTTGATCGACACTTGCAAGAGACTTGGTAGTCGCGTAGACTGTCGTGCCATCTTTGGGATGAAACGGACGAGGACGCTTCACACTTGTATGGGGCGGACCTAGCTCAATTCCACTACGCTGATGATACAGTCCTCGTGCAGACACATAAAACGCTTGCTGCCAAACAGTTTGATCAATCTGAAAAGATAGGGAACAGCCAACTGTGTCAACACAAGCTCGATAACGCCCAGGAGCCTGCAACGACGTGAAATCCAGAAGATGGACATCGGTAAGGGTGTGATTGCGATTCTCTGGATCTTCGGGTTGATTGCTTGCTCTAGAGAGCTTCGTTTTACCTGTGTACACTGATCGGTTTGTCGCTTCATCAATCACCGAAAAGTTGAGTCCTTGTGGATATGTAGCTTTTCCGCCACTGCCCATCCAAGTTGATAGAAAAGCAACCTTTGCTGAGTCATTTGGATGAAAGCCCAATTGTGAAACATGAACTGCCTCACTGCGAGTGGCATTAGGTTCGTACTTGAATGACAACCGCTCAACATTTCCACCAGAAAAATTGAGTTGATAGGTTTTGCCAGGTTTAAGCGCAGAGGGAAGCTTGAGATAGACCGTATGTGCGACTGGAAAATCAAATTTCCACGCACCCGTTCGCGCCATGTTGGTTGGCTTGCTTTTTCTAAAAACAGCCGTAGGAGTTATGCCCGATGAATAACTCGAATCGCTTGAAGACGTAATTTTATAGCTCGTTTGCTGATCTGCCCACTGAGGATCTAGCCGCGCACCGACAACCTGATCAAATGTACGTAGAATATTGCGCTGCGGGCCCACAAGAGAACCAATTTCTTGTCCCCTTCGGCTCACCCAGTCATCTCCAACCGGACGAGGTTGTTTCACCTGATCGCCAAACTGCTTCTGGTACGGGACTTGCTTGCCCAGAACTACTTGCCCTGAGTTGATTTGGAGTGCCAGAATATCTGGTTTCACTAAATAGGCTTGAGAAACTTTAATCTGCGGACGATCGCCTGCCACTACGTCTGCTGAACAGCCAGCTAGCAGAACAGCAAAACTAATTGAAATTAATCGTTGCAACCCATTCATGGCGTTTAGCTTAGCGCAAATCATTTTTCAACACTCTGCAACAACTGCTTCGATGCATCCGTAGTCTTTTAAGAAGAATTACTATAGTTCACCTGGTTAAGTGAAGTAGCTTCGACTATTTTAGAATTTGCGCCAACTACGAGATGCACCTAAGAAGCGCTGCTAGCCTATCAAAAAAGCGCATTATTCTAGAAAAAACCAGATCAAAGTTCATCAATTTGTTACTTAGTCTTTAAAGTCTTTTAATCTCAAACATGATTCTGCGACTTATGATTGCCTTAAGTTTCAGCCATAGTTGCCCTAACGGATACATTTCCTTCGTTGGGCAGGTCAAGCTACTGTCCCTTAAGGAAGAAGTTTCAAAATTCTAGTTTTTACAATGGCAGTACTTTCCCGGAGCAGCCGAAAAGTTTGTTCTACATTTTTCAGCATATGCGTATAGCTTACTTAGAACTAGCGTATTTTTGAATCCAAATCTTCTTCAAATCCTGACACTTAGTTAGGTAGCTAAGTTACGCAAAACCTTTCCGTTTTGCTCATTTCCAACTGACTCAGTGTGCATTGCCTTACTCCTACATTTGAGAGCGTTTTTGACGATGAGCAAAAAGATTTTTATAGTTTCCCCCGTAAGTTTACGCAAGGTAAACGGGCAGTTAGGATTAGATGAACAAACGTGTGAAAAACTAGTTCGATGGACTGAAAGCTTTGAGCAAGTTGTTTTTGCATGTACTGTGTTGCCACAGCAAGTCACACCATCAAGCTCTGAGACTTGGAGAGCGATTGATGACTTGCCCTGCCGAGATCGCATTGAATTTGTACTTTTGCCCTACGCTTACCGCATTCAAGACTTCATCCGAACCTATCGCAAAACCCGACAGCTTCTTAGAGCCAAGATTCGCGAGTCTCAGTATCTTTGTTTCTCACCTTGCGTTTTAGTAGGCGATTGGTCAGGCATCGCCTGTCTAGAAGCGATGAAGCTAAATCGACCCTACGCCGTTTCGACAGATCGCGTCGAGTACCAAGTAATTTGGAGAACCCTGAATAGCTATCCACTAAAGCATCGCATCAAAGAACTTTTGCTGCTGCCTCTCATGCAGCCCTACCTAAAATTCTTGATTCAACGCAGCCGCTTGGGGCTGTTTCAGGGACAAGAATGCTATGAAGTATTTTCTCAATTCTGCAACAATGCTCACTGCGTCTATGATGTTCATACCCGAAAGGAAGACCAAATTAGCCGCGATAGGCTGAGCAATAAAATTGATCAGCTCGTTCAGGGACAACCTCTTAAGATTGGATATGTCGGGCGAGCATCAGAGATGAAGGGCGGGCTGGACTGGATACGAGTCATTTACCGTCTTTATGAAGCGGGTGTGAAGGTCAACGCAACTTGGTTAGGTGATGGGGAGTTGTTACCCCAGATGAAACAGCTTGCAGCGGATCTTGGGATTCGAGATTGCATTCACTTTGAGGGATTTGTAGGAGATCGCCAGAAAATTCTAAAAATCTTACGCCAACAGCATCTTTTTCTCTTTTGTCACAAAACTCCAGAATCGCCGCGCTGTCTCATCGAAGCATTAGTTTCGGGATGCCCAATCGTCGGATACGACAGTTCTTATCCTAGGGGACTGGTTGCAGCACAGGGTGGAGGACTGTTTTCCCCCATAAACGACGAAGTTACGTTAACTAGACACATTATTCAGCTCAATGTCGATCGATCAAGGTTGTGCCTTCTAGTGCAAGAAGCGGCGCGAACAGGACAACGATTTGATGAAGAAACTGTGTTCCATCATCGAAGTGGCTTGATCAAGAAACATCTCCCTGCTAAACCTGACTCAGTAATATCCATCGCTCCTTACTCCTGCTAGATAAAACTTTCAGTAATATCTCATCAGTAATGTTTCAGATGAATGATAGGCACGTGGAGCAGGGAGTAAAGCATCAAAACCGCCTACTCTAGATAGCAGAACTTTCAACGCTGGGAGTTCTTTTGTGAAACCACAGAATTTGTGCCGTGAAAAAGCTACTTGGATTTGCCGAAACCTGCTTTGTCGTTCTAGGATTCACCTTTTTTACAGGGGGTTTTGCCCTTGGCGGAACCGAAGATGGGACAGCGGGTTTAATTCCGATTGCTATCATAACCGGAATTCGATATTTCATCTGGCTCGTGTCTAGCTTGTTGGTTATAGTGCATTGGAGAAAAGCGCTCTTCACTGCCAGCCGAGACTGGATTCTTTGGCTTGTGTTAGCACTCACTCTTGTTTCTTTTGCTTGGTCAGATTTACCAGAGTGGGTCTTCTGGAATGAGCGGGAAGTCTTACAAATGATTTCCTTTGGGCTGTACTTTGCGACTCGCTTTACCTTACGTGAGCAAGTACGGCTCCTTGCCCTATCGCTGGTAGTAGGTGGATTGGCAAGTGCGCTCTTTGCGATCGGGCTGCCTTCTGCAGGAAAACACGGTGCAGACCATCCCGGAGCATGGAAAGGAATTTATGACTACAAAAACACCTTCGGTAGCATGATGGTGTTGGGAGTAATTACCCTCTTTCTGATGCCCATTGAACGCCCAGTTGAAAGAGTCCTTAAGTGGCTTGGCTTGGCGTTCTGCACCGCGATGATTCTTCTAACTACGTCTAAGACTGCTCTTATTCTCCTGCTAGTAATAGTCGGAATGTTAGCGTTCTACCGAAGATTCCGTTGGCAAGGCAAGCTTTCCGTCGTCCTATTGGACTTGGGCGTTCTCCTGATGGGGTGCGTGGTAACTGCCCTGTTGAGTAGCTGGATGGACATCGTCAAAGGGCTAGGAAGAGACCCGACTTTAAGCGGACGAACCTTCATTTGGCAGGTTGTTGGACTGCACTTCTGGGAAAAACCCTGGTTTGGATTTGGACGCGGTGCGTTCTGGGCACCCGAAAGCCGATTTCCAAGAACAGCAGCGCTCTTCTTTGGGGACCAATATATTCCTCCCCATGCTCACAATGGCTTTATAGATACAGCGTTAGATATTGGATTAATTGGACTTGCGCTGTTTCTTATCTGCTTTGTAGCAGCCTACCTTTGCGCTTTGCGGCGGGCTTACGCCGCAAAGCATTCTGAGGAGCTGTTCCCCTTGGCATTTCTCACGTTCTTAGCACTCAATAATATGACCGAGAGTTATTTACTCCGGCTAAGCAACGTTTACCTGGTGTTATTTATCGCAACCACATTAACGCTCAGGCGCAGATGGCAAGTCGATGAAGAGGAAGACCTTGAAAAGAATTTGCGTTTACCAGAATACGGAAATCTGCAGGTAAGAGAAGACTAAACGAAAGAAGCTGGATCTCCTTCGATCCAGCTTCTTTCATTTCTATTTTCAGGATTTCTATGTCCAGTAATAGGGAGACTTGGTTAGGGATGCGGAATACCTGTCGAACGGTTAACAGTTCATTCCACTTCAACAGGTTTTCAATACACTCAATAGAATGGCAACAGTTCTGTAGAACCTAAACCTGCATTTCTAATTCTTCTGATCTAGATGGGAGCGAGCCAGGCTCGGGGCGAACCGCTTCCACTTTTCCTTGAACTGCATAGATCAGAATTTGATGGAGTCGGGCAACTTCAAGATGAATGTTGAATTCTTGCTCCACTTTTTCGCGTCCTGCCTTGCCAAATCGCGATCGCGCTTCTGTATCCGTCATTAATGCTTCAATGCGATCGCCTAGGGATTCAGTATCGCCTGGCGGCACAAGATATCCACTCACCCCGTCCTCAACGAGTTCTCCAACTCCTGCAATTCGAGTCGCAATGACGGGCACTCCAGCAGCCATCGCCTCCATTAGCACGACGGGAACACCTTCCGCAAAACTCGACATCACAAAAATATCTGTCTGCTGCATGTGCTGCCGAACCTCCGATTGAGATTGGTAGCCCACAAATCTCACGTGTTCGCTCAGCCCCAACTCCTGCGTCATTTGCTCTAATTGAACGCGATCGGGACCATCTCCTACAACTGTTAGCGCCAAATCAGCGTGAGCAGATTTTAATTTCGCCAAGCTTTCCAGCAAGATCGGCAGGCCCTTGACAACAGCAAGGCGTCCTACGTACAGTAATCTTTTTCCGGTTCCGATGTGAGAGACGACCTCAAACAGCGCCGGATCAATGCCGCAATGAACGATGTGCATCCGATTCCATTTTTCAGCCGGAGCGAAAATCATGCCTTGACTCCGGCAATAGTGGCTAATGCAGCATACGAACAGTGATCGCTTAATTTTCTCATCAAGCCGCCACTGATACGGCTCGAAAAAGATATATGGGCCGTGCAACGTAAAGCTGTAGGTAAAGGCTCCAAGTTCTGCCGCCAACAGGGCAACAGTGCCGCTAGATGTCGCTAAATGGTTGTGGAGATGTTGAATGTGCTGAACTCGGATTTGATCTGCGAGGATGCCTGCTTCTAAAAAGTAGAACAGTTGATACAGCAACCCTTTCAAGCCCGGCTGTTGAGTAGACCAAGCAAGTTTAAGCGAACGTAGGTACCGCCTTGGTGAACTCAAAAATAGCTTGAGATGAGAGCCGACTAATTTTGGAAGCTTAGGTGGCAAAAGATAAAAGGTGCGATCGCGCTCTGCTTTTTGCTCGTCTCCCACCATGTGTTCATCACCAGGACGCCGCACGGCAAAGGTGAACACCTCAACGCCTAATTTCCGCAGTCCGGCAACTTCTCGCTGAATGAAAGTATCCGTTGCTCTAGGGTATTCACCCGTTAGATAGGCAATCCGCATGGTTATTTTGTGAAGGTTGAGAAGGCATCAAAACTAGACAGGCACAGGGCTATCTTGAGGAGTTACTGTGAGTAGATCGAGATTACTATTACTTCGCTCAAATGCTTCATCTAGTGAATACTTTGGCGTCCATTCTAGAACAGCTTTAGCGTGTGCATTCGTATATTGCAATGGTTTAAATCGAGCCTGAAGCTTTGCCGGAACAAAGATTCCAGGAAATTTTGCCTTTCCTTTTAGAAAAATTCGATTGTAGTACAACAACACCCAAGTAAAGGAGTTCATCAGTGTCCAGTTCACTGGAATCAGCTTGGCTGGAACGGTCATTTGCTTCAAGAGTTTTTTTGCAAAATCCCGCTGAGTTGGAAGATTATCGTCAACGACATTGAGGATTTGTGCGATCGCAGCATCCTTCTCCACAGCTAAAACAATGGCTTCCGCACAGTTCTCAACGTAAGTCATGGGCATAGTTGCCCGCGCTCCAATACGCAGCCACAGCGTATCTGTTAATTCCGCACCAAGACAGGCGTTCCACAGGTAGTCCCGCCCATAAACCATACCTGGACGAATGACCGTTACCGAAGCGTTGTGCGTTTTCTCAAAATCTCGAACAAGCTGTTCTTGAAGCAACTTCGTCTGAGCATACTCATCTCGCTCCAAAGGGTGAGACTCAATCGGAGCGTTCTCGGTAACAAGAGTACCGTTCGGCATACTTACATAGTCATAAACTGAGAATGTGCTAATTGCTACCAGACGAAGTACATTTCTCTCTATCATGGCATCTAGCAAATTTTCTGTTGCCATTACCGTTCCGGCAAATTGGGTATAAAAATCTCCAGCCTTTGCCGCAGCTAAGTGAATAACAGCATCTACGCCTTGAACAGCATCTGCTAGCCCATCTCGACGACGGAGATCGACGCGAGCAAATTCAACAGCTGGATGATCATGCCAGGAGTAGCGGGTTACATCACCCGACGGACGGACTACCGCACGAACTTGGTGACCGCGTCGCAATGCTTCGACAACCACGTATTGACCCAAAAATCCTGATGCGCCTGTAACTAATAGCTTCATACCCGATTGTCCTCTGCCAATAACGCTTCCACTAATCGACTGGTTCGATCCATATCTTCAAACGTAATTGGAGGCGGATTACCACTCTGCAAAGCCGCATACGTTATATCGAGAAGGCGTTGCAGTCCTTCATAGGGAGTTCGTTGCATAATCTTGCGGCTGAAATTACCAATACTTGCCTTTACCAGATCAGAACCATTGATGTAATGATTCACTAATGGAGAAAGTTGCTTTCCAGCTTTACGGGGGACAACACAGCGCAAGTAAGGTTGAAATAAGTCAGTTTGAGCATAGCCCCTCGATCCCCGCACAATCACATCAAAACATTCAGGCAGAGTATGAGCGCTAAAACGAATTCGAGCATGTTTTGCACCTCCGACTAGAACAGCATCGAGATCATCATACTTAAACAGGGTGCCGCCCCCATGATTACTCCACGCAGCGCTAATCCGATCGAACTCTACCGGTAGAAACCTTAGCGTCAGATAAACCAGGTGAGTAATTACATCATGAATAACCCCCGCCGGAAGCTTGTGAACCGGATTTGGAATATTTTCATCCGCAAATGCCCCGCCGCTTCGGATGTTCAACGCCATCCGAACTTCGACTTCCTGAACGTCACCCAGCGTTCCATCTGCCACTAGTTTCTCAATCGCCAGAATTGGCTCGTTGTAGCGGTAGTTGTGATCTTCGATTAAGTAGCGATCGCAGGACTGGGCGATCGCCCACAACTCTTTAAATTCCTCATAGGTCGGAGTGATCGGTTTCTCACAAATGACATGTGCCCCTGCCTCAAGGCAATCTTTCGCAATCCATTTGTGAGTATGTGGCGGCGTCAGAATGTGTACAACATCAGGCTTTACCTCGTTCAGCATCTGACGATAATCGGCAAACGTTGCCTGTGCCTGATAACGCTGTGCCGCATACTGGGCCGATACCTTCGAGAGATCACAGACCGCCACTAGCTGGGATCGTTCTGATGTATTAAGAAAGCTCAAGTGTTCTTTGGAGATTACTCCTGTTCCAATCACTGCCGCCTTTAATGCTGTCGCCATGAAAGCTCCTTCACCATCTAACAGTAGACCACTACAGTCAGCGCCAATTGTACAAACTCTAAAGAAACTCATCGAGAGTTCTTTAGTCAAAAACAGCACTACTAGGCAATTCGTGTATTTTTAAGTTGCTTCTACCTTATATTCAATCAAAGTGGCTTGCTGACCACGCTGCTTTGTTATCCAGTATTTCAGTTGTCCAATTACCTCTGGCAATTTCCCAAGAACACAGAACCCAGCATACAGCCACGCGTGTTTAGGCAAGTCTCCTTGCTGAAGCCGATACTGATAAATCTTTAAAGTCAAAAGTGGATAGCCAAGCAATAGTATTAAGCTTAGCCCTGCTGTCAACCAAGCAAGCCCAATGGAGAGGAGCGGCAACCCCAGAACCCAAAGCCAACGTTTACGATTCTCACGCACCATGTAGTATTCAGGAGGCGCACCATGTAGATCTGACCAGGCTGCCATTGCCCAGCCACCGCGCATCGAGCGCCGCCACCATTGCTGAAATCGCTCCATCGCCGCATCGTGCAGGGTCATTTCTGCATCAATGCGCTGAATACGCCAACCACTTTGACGTAGGCGAACGCACATTTCTGGTTCTTCACCTGCAATCAGCCGTTCATTGTACCCTTCAACTGCCTGAATTGCGCTTACTCTCATGAGAGCATCGCCACCGCAAGCTTGAGCTTCTCCAACGGGTGTATCCCATTCCATGTCTGCAAGACGGTTGTAAATTGTGGCATCAGGAAACCGCTCTCGTCTACGGCCACACGCGATCGCTAAACTTTCATCGGATTCAAGAGCGGCAAAAGCTAGATCAAGCCAACCTTTTACCAACTCACAATCACCATCAATAAACTGAACATATTTCAAATCGCTGAAATGCTCCACTAGGTAGTTAAAGCCTACATTTCGCCCTCGCGCCATTGTAAATGGAACAGACATATCTAAGTTAATGACATGGACACCAATTGACTGTGCAAAATTCACACTGTCATCTGTAGAACCTGAATCAACATAAACAATAGGGACACCTTCAGGAAGCTCAACTTGTAACGATTGCAGACAGCGAACCAAACGCTTACCTTCGTTCCGACCGATCGCGACAACGCCAATATTCCTCATAGTCCTGATGCCAAAGAGTTATATTTATTCTCTTTAGAATTTGGAGAAAATTAACTTGTTTGTCAATGTACCTACGGTAGGAAGATCGTTTTAGCTAGGGCTATTTAGGACAAGTGGCTTTGTTGTCTGCAATCTACTAGATTATGTGGGATTAACTCACTGCAACCTGAGTTTGCTCTACAGCGGTTTGAGAATCGAACCTCTCAAGAACAGGAACTTTGTATTCAATGATGGTCGCAGGTTGACCTTGCCAACGAGTGAACCAGTATTTGAGCTGCCCAATCGCTTGCGGAACCTTGGACAGGACGCAGAAAAATGCATACAGACGAGCATGATCTGAACTGTCCCCTTGTGCCCGACGATACTGGTACACACGCAACATCAGGTATGGGTATCCAAGCAGAAGAGCAAAGCTCAAGCCATAGGTTAGCCAAGCCAAGCTAATCGCTGCGATCGGAACAGTGATTCCCCACAGCCAACCACTAAAATTTTCTCGTGTCATATACCGTTCCGCTGTTTGACCGTACATAGCAGCCCCCTCTGCAACTGCCCATCCGCCACGAATTGAGCGTCTCCACCATTGAGTGAAGCGAGTCATCGCCATATCGTGAATTGCCATATCCGCAGCAATTCGGCGAATTTTCCAACCTCGCTGACGCAGGCGGATACACATCTCTGGTTCTTCACCACAAATCAACGCGGTATTGTATCCATCAACTTCTGTAAGAGCACTCATACGCATCATGGCGATTCCACCACAAGCATTAGCTTCTCCAACAGGCGTATTCCACTCCATGTCAGCCAGTTGATTGTAGGGAGACGCTGCCGGAAACCGTTCATGCAGCCGACCACACACTACCGCAAGATTTTCATGTTGACTTAGAACTTGACTTGCTGCACTGAGCCAGCCCTCCATCAGTTCACAATCGCCATCTATAAATTGTATGTACTCAATAGCATTGAAGTTTTGCTTGAGAAAGTTGAATCCTGTGTTTCGTCCCCGCGCCATGGTAAAGGGAACTGACATATCCAAGCTAACAGTGTGTATACCCAGTGAGTTCGCAAACGCTACGCTTCCATCAGTAGAACCAGAGTCAACGTAAACAACAGGTGTATTTTCTGAGACTTGACTGACGATCGACCTCAAACAGCGAACCAAACGAGCGCCTTCATTGCGCCCAATCACGACGATTCCGATATTGCTCATGATCAGTGCAGAGTATTGTGCCTAAAGAGTGTGAAAAATCACCGTAAGACGAGTTAAAAAGATGACCCTTCTCAAATAGAAAAACTCAGGTTGGTAGACCTTTACTGCTTTTGAGAACGCACCAGCTTCAGCAGCATCCTTGTAAGAAGGGCATCAAAACATACACACAATCAAGCATTTTCAGCAGCCGTAAGGCTACGCATGAGCGGAAAAGTTGCAGATTAATTCACAATAAGAAGCACTGTATAAAGTTTTGCTTTAATATTGCTGACAAGGATCAATTGTTCTTGACAAGAATAAATCTGTGTCTCAAGCGGCACACGTCTCACCAAAAATTTAGCGTAGCTACTCGATTACAAAATTGCCTCTATTTTATTTTTCGATAGAAAATTAATTTCATTATTTAATTAAGATGAACAAGAAAAATCTACAGTTTACTTCAGCACTGAGACAGGATCGCTGCAGCTTTTGTTGAAGGCTGCCTGTGGAGAAGGTTAAGTATCGTATTCATCCCGTCTTGCGTGAAATTACACAGAAATCACAAAAGTCAAGTTTATAAGTTGAAGTTCTTCTGTAGTTGCACTGTATAGAATTTCAGCAAATTCCTCATGGTTTAGGTAAAGATTCAGTGAAGTAACTAGGGGCTTCAGTTGACTTAACTCTAATGCCCCCCTTAAATTAAATTACATACGGAGCGGTCCTGATACAGAAAGAGACTAGGGGTTTCCTCTAATTCTTTGGAGCGTAGCACCTGAAGCAGTTTTTGAACTATAAGCGTTCTTCCGAAAGTGCTTGGTATTTCTGACCTAGTATCTGATGTAAGCCGCTGTAGAGAAGTTTGGGTAGTGGCAATGCAACAAGTTCATCTCTTGAATATCAACGTTCATAATATCGCGATGATCGAGTTGCTAGATAAATTACGGCTCGGTGGGACAGTTTTCACTCCAAACGTAGATCATTTGGTCAAGCTTCAGCACAATCAAGAGTTTTATCAAGCCTACCAAGGCGCTGACTACATGGTATGCGACAGTAAAGTTCTGATGTATGCAGCAAGGTTTTTGAAAACGCCCATTCAGGAAAAAATATCTGGTTCAGATCTGTTTCCGGCCTTCTACACCTACTACAAGCATGAGCAGAGTGTGAAGATTTTCTTACTCGGTTCTGCTCCTGGCATTGCAGAGCGAGCAAGGCAAAAAATTAATGCGAAAGTAGGTCGCGATATTGTTGTAGCGGCTCATTCGCCCTCATTTGGTTTTGAGACAAATGAGGAGGAATGCCAAAAGATTGTTCGGTTAATTAACGATTCTGGAGCGACTGTTTTGGCGATCGGGGTAGGTGCACCAAAGCAGGAACTTTGGCTTATGCGATATCGAGATCAACTTCATAATATCAAAACATTTCTGGCGATTGGAGCAACGATTGATTTTGAAGCGGGAAACGTCAAGCGGTCTCCTAAGTGGATGAGCGAAGTTGGCTTAGAGTGGCTTTATCGAGTTGTTTGTGAGCCGCGCCGACTGTGGAAGCGCTATCTCATTCATGATCTTCCTTTTTTCTGGTTAATCTTGCAGCAGCGACTCAGTCTATATCGCAATCCTTGGGCCTCTGAGCATTCCTCTCGGCCTCAAGAACCGCGATCGCTGGCAAGGCGATTAGGACATCAAACAAAAAGATTCCTTAAACGTCCCTATGATGCTCTATGTAGATCCTTCAAGATCGTGGCATAGTTGGAGTCAGAACATTGCCTGTTTAGAGACACCACTGGAACGTCTCCATGTAAGCAGTATCTATCTTTCTATTCACTTGGACGATGACCTTCTAACAATCTTCAGATTTCCACTTCTCAATCTCGTGTAGCCCGTTCTAATGCACCCCCCGTTCCTGAGATCCCTAACTTATAGGTGAGCGATACATTATGGAGACTAAGCGCTATTCCGAAGAGCTAGATATTCAAAACTACTGGCTGGTTTTAAAACGCCGTTGGTTAGTTACTTCTAGCGTTCTTGCAGCAACCATTGGGCTAGTGGCGTTGGCAACCTCAATGCAGAGACCCAGCTATCAAGCGAGTGGACGAGTTCTCGTTCAATCCAACCGAACAACCTCTCTAACAGGTGTGGGTGAGAAGATTGGTGCTCTAGAATCCCTCAAACGTGAGGGTAACCCTTTGGACACTCAGGCTGTTGTGGTTCAGTCATATCCAATTCTGCAGCAGGTGATCGATTCGTTGCAGCTAAAGGACAACAAAGGGCGTCCTCTTAATCCAGAGGATCTCAAGCTTAAGGTTGAGCCGGTTGTTGGTACAGATGTTCTCAAGATTGCCTACACTGACAAAGATCCGGAGAGGGCTTCTGCCGTTGTTAACCAGGTAATGAAAGCTTACCTTAACAACAACATTGAGGAAAACCAGCAGGAGGCAGTGGCCGCAGGGCAGTACATTGATAAACAGCTACCAAGGGCTGAGGCAGAGCTAGAGCAAGCTTCAGAGGCTTTACGCCAGTTTAGAACCCGAAATCAGATTGTTGATCTTGATAAAGAGTCATCAGCCGCGGTAACGACAATTAGTACTTTACAGGATGAATTAAATCAGGCTCGGACTCAATTAGCGGATGTTGGAACACAAGAAGCGGCTGTACAGCGCCAGTTTGGAGTCAATGCAGCACAAGCGGTAGACATTGCCTCTCTCAGCCAAAACGCAGGAGTCCAGGAGGTTCTGGCAGAATATCAACGCGTTCAGACCAAGTTAGCTGTTGAAAAGACTCGTTTCCAAGGAAAGCATCCTGCGATCTCGGCTTTAGAAGATCAGGAAGGAAAACTGACAGGGTTGCTGCAAGAACGAGTTGCACAAGCTATGGGAACAGATGCTCCCGTGAATGTAGGCACTTTGCAGATGGGTGACATCAAGCGCAAGTTGGCAGGTGACTTTGTACAACTTCAAGTGCAGCGATTGGGGCTAGAGCGTAAGATTACGACACTTGCAGCCCTAGAATCTGGCTATCGCCAGAGAGCCGTCGCTCTACCAACCCTTGATAAGGGTGAGGGGGATCTGGAGCGCCGCTTAATTCTTGCTCAGAAAGCATATGAAAACCTTTCTAATCGTCTGCAAGAAATTCAAGTGGCTAAGACACAGGAGGTTGGCAACGCTCGGATTATTCAACCTGCAACTGCTCCAACCAAACCAGCTAGTTCCTTGCGTCTTCTATTCTTGGCAGGTGGTGGACTAGTCGGACTGTTGCTAGGCATAGCGGCGGCGTTCTTAGTTGATGCGATCGATCGCTCACTTAAAACGGTCAAAGAAGCCGAAGAGCTTTACGGCTATACCATGCTGGGCTTAATTCCCAAGTTTGAGACGAGCGATACTCCTACAGCAGTTTCTGCCAGCGTTGATGGCGTGTCGCCTAGAGTCATCGCAATGACCTCGCCGCGTTCAATGATTCATGAAGCTTATCAAATGCTTCAAGCGAATTTGAAGTTCATTAGCTTGGACAAGAAAGTTAAAACGATTGTTGTCAGTAGTGCTGTTCCTCGTGAAGGAAAGTCAGAGGTGGCAGCAAATCTTGCAGCAATCATGGCGCAGTCTGGGCGGCGAGTGCTCCTTGTTGATGCTGACATGCGTAATCCAACTCAGCACCATTTGTGGGGATTGGTCAATACGATTGGATTGAGCAATGTGGTTGTTGATCAGAGCGAGTTAAGACATGCGGTGAAGCCCATTACCAGTAATCTTTCCGTTTTGACAGCGGGAGTCATGCCCCCCAACCCCCTTGCTTTGATTGACTCTGAAGCAATGACGGTACTGTTAGAGACCGTAGCGAAAGATTATGACTACATTCTGTTTGACACACCGCCTCTAGCAGGAACAGCTGATGCTGCTGTTCTTGGCAAAATGTCAGATGGAGTGCTAGTCGTTGTCCGTCCAGGCGTTGCAGATTCTTCAAGCGCAACGGCAGCGAAATCTCTTCTAGCACGGTCTGAACCCAATATTCTTGGGCTGGTGGCAAACGGCGTCAATATGAAGCACGAGCCTGATAGCTACTTCTACTACAGCAGTCCTCGTGAGCAGATGTCGGAGAAGGGAGAGGCTCTTCGACTGCCAAAGTCTCTTTCAGCTCGGTAGAAAGCGAACTGCTTAACGGGAGTAGACAGGCTATTGAGCGCTGCACCAAGTCAGCGCTCTCGATTTGCTTGGGTGTAAGTGTTGTGGAAGAGCGAGTAAGGCAGCACGGCTTGAAATGTATAAAGATGACTTAAATCTGAAATTTTGCTCAGGCTAAAGTCTCATGGAATGACAGAATCTACGACCAATATGTTGTTTGCTTTAGATCCAATAGGGGTTTAGAGCTTGAGGTACCAGTCAATGCTGATGAACCAGTTGATAAGTTCGTTCGTTAATTCTATTGCACTAGTTAGCACGCTAAGTTTTTTAGTTCTAAGCAGCTTTCTTCTAATCGAATGTTTTGCTGCTTTCCTACCTATTTCTAGAAGAATTGCTAAAACTCATCACCAGCAGCATCGAATTGCCGTTTTAGTACCTGCTCACAATGAAGAGGTTTGTTTGGGGTTGACCTTGGCAGATTTAGTGCCTCAACTCAAGCCTCGTGATCAAGTGGTTGTGATTGCAGACAATTGTACTGATGCGACCGCAGAAATTGCTTGCAAAGCGGGGGCAACCGTGATTGAGCGTCACAATTTAGCTCAGGTAGGAAAAGGGTATGCTTTAGATTATGGCTTGAGACATCTAGCTGCTGATCCACCAGATGTAGTAGTACTGATAGATGCGGATTGCCGGGTACAACCCGATACAATCGCTCAATTAACACAGGCCGCGATCGCGACAGGTCGCCCTGCACAGGCTACCTATCTAATGGAGAAACCTGCTGTTCCGAGTCCTAAAGATGCAGTGTCAGCCTTCGCCTTTACCGTAAAGAATTTGGTTCGTCCATTAGGACTCTCTCAACTCAAATTGCCGTGTTTGCTCACCGGAACCGGGATGGCATTTCCTTGGGCAGTAATTCGCTCCGTGGATTTGGCAAATGGGCATCTGGTAGAGGACATGAAGTTAAGTTTAGATCTTACGATCACAGGCTATGCCCCTATCTATTGTCCTGAAGCGCTGGTGATCGGCAATCTTCCTCAGCAGGAACGCGCCGCTCGTAGCCAGCGTACTCGGTGGGAGCATGGGCATCTTCAAGCGATTAGGATGTACGTACCATTGCTTCTAAAAGCAGGCATTGAAAAACAGAGACCAGAAGCGTTTGCCCTTGCCTTAGAGTTGTCTATTCCTCCTCTATCGTTGTTTGTGATGGGCTGGCTTGGACTTACAATCGCAGCTTTGGTATGGGGAACTACTTCTGCTCTATGGACGGCAGCAGAACTAATGGCAATCGCAGGCATCTGTTTATTTCTAGCCATTCTGCTAGCTTGGGCAAAATTTGGACGCGCAGATTTACCGTTAAGGCAGCTACTCTCGGTTCCATTTTATATTCTTTGGAAAATTCCTCTATATTTTAGATTCCTAGTGCAACCACAACGGGCCTGGGTTCGTACAGAACGAGATTCAGAGGGGGCTTCAAAGCAGGGAATTGTAGAACTTTTAGATAAGTAAAGCCTTTGAAAAGTGGTGTAGGAACTAAATCGTGCTGGGGCGAGTCGCAACCTTTGGAGCAACCCATCGAGAACAGGAGTGGAGATTCTATACTGAGTTAATGACCTCAATTGAGAAATCAACTCTCAGGGCTGGATGTCTTCAAGAACCAAAGCTGTTGTGATAGGACGGTTATTGTGAAGCGGCAAGTATTAACGTCAAAGATAAGTAAGCTCCCTTTTGTGGCATCTCTTCAGAAATTGGTTGGAGTTGCCGTTCCGCTAGGAACATGCAGTGCGATCGCGCTTGGGCTGAGCGCGCCGGGGTACGCCGCAGAACGACTGAACCTGAAGCTGGGTCCCTTTCAGCAATCGATTCAGGTTACTGATTTAGAAACCTACGCTAAGACAGGAAAAGTTCCTTCTGCACTACAGCTTTATTCTCCATTTTTAACTTCGGATTTCCGCAAAGCGCTGACTAATCGCCTAGAACTTGATCCAAAGTCAGGCAGTCAAGTTGTCGAGGAGTTACTGAAATCGGCTTCTGGCAAACGGATATTGGATTCGATTCGCGAAGCTTCGCCGGGATTGAGTCTAGAAGACCTGCAAGCTGGATTCTGGCTAGCGGCTCGGCAGTTAAATGGACTTGATGCAATCGGAGTCATTAAAGCGATTCCTCAAGGGACAATTACAGTCGATGTCACTCAAGCTTTGGGGGTCGCCTCCAAGCTAAATTTTTCGTACTGGAAAAGCCAAGCCGTGAGTTCGCTGCTAGAGAAGAACCTCACCGCTAGTAATTCGGCGTTTCAATCATCGTTTGATCCGGCGGCTTCCGGTTCAGAATCGGTTCAGCAACAAGACTTCACGTTTGAAGATAGAACGCGAAACCGTCGCCTACCCGTTGATTTATATTGGAGCGCCAACACTCAAGCTCCACTAGTGGTCATCTCACCCGGATTTGAAGCGAATCGAAAGTTTTTAGCTTATTTAGCGCGTCATTTGGCATCTCATGGGTTTACGGTTGCTGCAACCGAGCATCCCTCTAATGTTCAGAACGGGCCGTCTGCATCCTTTGACCCAGAGCGATTGATATCAGCGAAGGAATTTGTGGAGCGTCCAAAGGATATCAGCTTTTTACTAGATGAATTTGTCAAACTCAATCAGTTTGGGGTTCTTCAAGGCAAGCTCAACACGCAGCAAGTTAGCATCATCGGTCATTCGCTTGGAGGCTATGATGCGCTTGCGCTGGCGGGAGCAGAACTACGGTTGGATGAGTTGCGCGAATTTTGTCGCACGAGTGGCGTGCTGCAACGGGTTCCTGCTGACTGGTTGCAATGTGCGGCGAGTCAACTTTCTGAGCGACAGCTTAGTTTGAGGGATCAGCGGATCAAGCAAGCGATCGCGCTCAATCCTGCGATTGGACAAATTTTTGGCAAGTCAGGACTCCAGCAAGTGGCAACGCCAACCATGATCCTTACCAGTACCGACGATGCCCTCGCACCTGCCTTCAGTCAGCAGCTTCAACCCTTCTTGCAGCTTCCAACGCCTAAGTATCTCATCACATCGATTGGAGCAACTCATCTTAGCGTGAGCGATCCAATTTATTTTGGGAAGGTGAGGACTCAAGGAACGATTGTAAAGGAGCGTCAAGGTCAAGATGTTGAACCCCTGCGCCGTCTATTGCAAGGAACTAGCCTAGCATTTGTCAGACAACTTACGCCTGATGCTAAAAGTTATAAACCGTTCCTGTCATCTGCTTACGCTCAATCGCTTTCAACCTCAACTCTACCGTTGCGGCTAAACAACGAGTTGCCTGCTAATTTAACTCGTTGGCTCAGTTTGGCGACCCTATTTTAGCGAACTCCATACAAACAAGAGGTGAGGAAGATCAGCTCTCCTCACCTCTTCAATGGATCAAAGTGCGATCGTACTAAACTTAGCCAGCTACACCAGCAGGGAAGCGGACGTCACTTGGAGGCTGTTGACCATCTGGCTGAACGGCTTGCCCTTCAACAAAGGAGCGCAGCATCCACGCCATTTCTTCGTGTTGTTCCATGATGCCAGTAAGGAAGTCTGCGGTTCCCTCATCGTGGAAATCGTCAGAGCACTGATCAATGTGTTGCCGCAAGTTGCGGATAACTTGCTCGTGGTCTTCAACTAGATTCAACACCATTTTCTGAGCAACAGGGACATCTCCACTATGCTCTTTAATAGAGGTGTACTTTAGAAAGTCTTCTGCAGTTCCGATAGGAAAGTTGCCCAAGGCTCGGATACGCTCAGCAACAGCGTCAATTGTTTCGTTCAAGATCGTGTACTGCTCTTCCCAGATTTGATGCAAAGAACGGAATTCGGGCCCAGTAACATCCCAGTGGTACTTCTTCGTCTTAATCAGCAGAAGATTTGCATCTGCTAGATCGCGGTTGAGCAATTCGCAAACGCCTTGGCGTTGCTCATCAGATAGACCAATGTTTAGCTTACGCATTACAATCACATTCTCCAGCGCGGGTTTCTCTACCTACTTCACCAAATTTAGAGTAAAGCAGCATCAATCAAAGGGGAGAAGGATAAGACATCATCTCTTGACTCTTGGATAGATCTAACTTGAAAAGCCTGAAATTTAGAAAGTGGAGTGTTAAGGATCTTAGTTGACAGGACTCACTTTAGCGCGATACAAAAGTCGTTCGCCTTGCTTGTAGCCCGCGTATCTAACGCGCACTAAGTCTCCAGGATTGGCTGTGCCTCCCATCAGCTGATGCTGACGAGAATCATAAGGAAGTTCAGTTCCTACGATCGCTGTAGCTTCGATCTCCCACTGTTGGAGTAGTTGTTCAATTGGGCGCACTAAGGGCAATAGTTTGACGGCTGGGGCTTGAGGGTTTTGTTGAGCAGCATAGGCTGCGGCTGACCATTGCAGAAGCCAAGGTTCTAGCGTTTGGATGCATGATGCTTGAAATTCATTCCAGAGTTCTTGTTTTTGATTCTGAAGCTGAGTTTGCAAGCGTTGATACTCCTGTTGAAGATTGCGTATCTCGGATGAAGTAGCGGACGATGGATGAGCAACATTCATGCTTGGACTGAAGGTGGATAGTAGATCTGCGATCGTAACGTCCAATATTTCTCCCAACTTCATCAGAGTTTCTAGGCGCATTTGCCCAATCTGTCCTGCTCTCAAATGTTTCACCTGCTTTTGGGAGACACTCGCTTGCTGGCTCAATTGCTTAAACGAAGAAATACCCCTCACTTGCATCAATTGCCGGAGTTGAGGGGTATAGTCATAAGTCTTCGATTGATTCATTGAAGCTGACGGAAAAGAGTACTGTTTTCTTTTACCCTGTTCCGCTCACCCTTTTTACTGTTCCAACAAACTTCTCAACATCCACGCTGTCTTTTCATGGATTTGTAGCCGTTGGGTCAGCAAATCTGCGGTTGGTTCATCGCTAGCAGAGTCCGCGATCGGAAATACAGATCTCGCAGTACGAGCAACGGCTTCTTGTCCAGCAACCAGCAGGCGAATCATATCTTCTGCTTTGGGAACACCCGGAGTTTCTTCGATGGAACTTAGTTTTACATACTCGCTGTAGGTTCCGGGAGCGGGAAAGCCAAGAGAGCGGATGCGCTCTGCAATTAAATCGACAGCTAATGCTAACTCTGTGTATTGCGTCTCAAACATGAGGTGCAGAGTTTGAAACATCGGACCTGTGACGTTCCAGTGAAAGTTATGGGTTTTCAGATACAGTGTGTAGGTATCTGCCAACAGGCGGGACAACCCTTCAGCGATTTCCTTGCGCTTCGATTCTTCGATCCCAATATCGATTGTATTCACTTGAGCAACCATTGCTTTCTCCTTATAGCGTGTATCAACCAGTCCTAGAGAATTGCCTTCCCCTTAGACAAAATATCTCAAAGTAGAAAAGTCTTAAACCGGGG
This sequence comes from Myxacorys sp., assembly GCF_059501405.1. Classification (NCBI taxonomy): domain Bacteria; kingdom Bacillati; phylum Cyanobacteriota; class Cyanophyceae; order Leptolyngbyales; family Leptolyngbyaceae; genus Myxacorys; species Myxacorys sp. Next base: position 47,849 of record NZ_JCACCM010000002.1, on the reverse strand, counting down.
ATGCGTAAGAAGGGTCGTTTTTTAGGCTAAGTGCCGTTGAAGAACAGATTGAGGGGCACGACGCACACGACACAAAATCGTCTCTTGTCCCAACCGGCTACAGGCCTCATAGCGGTGGCATCCAGAGAAGCCGTAGTACTCACCGTCTACTTCTAGCACGTCGATCGGCTCTTGCAGTCCAACTTCTGCGATCGAGTCCATCAAGGCTGCAACTTTTGCCTGATCATTTTGTCTAAATAGAGGGCGGCGAATTTGCTTGATTGGAATCTCTTGTACTCTCACCATGGCTTCAAGTCTAAGTTGGGTTTGAATTCAGTTTTGTCTCACTTCTAAATCATACTCATTATGAGTACGAGTTGCAACCTATTGTCATAGATTCTAGATGCGTCGAGTTGTTATTTCTGGAGTAAGATCACCTTCACGCGGGTTGCAATTACTGCCAATGCCACTATTGTATTCATGCCTAACTGCCCGGAAAACACCCAGGGATGTAGGAAAGATCTATCAGGCTCTTGCGTCAGGAGGACCCAGTGGTCTCTAACCATCAGACGCACGCTATTGCTGTACGACTTCTCGTTTTCTTTATTTGCCCTTTCTGAAAATAGCGAGGCTTGACTCCCTTGTTTTGGATATCTACCCGCTTTCATCTTTTCTCTAGTATTGCCCTTGCAATCGGCTCTCTCATGGGTGACATCATTCACCCCAAACCAGCAACCGCTCAACAAGACGTACAGCTACAAATTGGCATTGTGCAACGGTTTGGCGAAAAGCAGAAAGATACAATGCAGCTTCAAGCGGCTTCTGGCGATCGCCTAACTCTACGGTTTGAGGTCAACGGCAAGCCCCAAGCACTGACCGCCTCTAATTTAAAGTTAGAAATTGCCAATCAGTCAATTCCTCACCCGGAACTTTACGAGCGAGTTGTGTTTAGCACTCATCGCAGCTTCGAGACGGCAGAAGACCAAGCGCAGCAGTGGAAAGCGCAGGGTATTGAGGTCGAAATGGCACAACCAAATCGATGGGAAGTGTGGGCAAAGCGCAGTACTTACAATACGCCGCTACTTCGGCGACTGTTGGTGCAAAGTCTAGAAGCGAAAGGCGTTAAACAGGTGCGGCTTGACAGCCGAGTACTGACCTCAGTGCCTCGCGTTAGCTGGACGCTCAACGGTCGCCGCTACAGTGCAGATCGGCTGGATATCTCATCTGGTTACGGCAAGGTGTTTGTTGATCGCGATCGCGATGATGTTCCCAAGCGCCTGTATGGAGGAGCATTCCGCATTCAACCTAACGCCTACGGAAATTATTCGCTGGTGAACTTTGTTGGATTAGAAACGTATTTGCGCGGCGTCGTGCCCAATGAGATTGGAGGATGGGCCACTCAATCCGTTCTCGAAGCGCAAGCGATACTTGCCCGAACCTATGTATTGAGAAACTTACGTCGCTTCGTGGCAGATGACTATCAGCTTTGTGCCACCACACAATGTCAAGTTTATTTTGGCTTGGGAACAGCGGCAGATACGACCGATCGCGCGATCGCGGCAACTCGCGGCTTAGTCCTCACCTACCAGAATGAGTTAGTCGATGCGCTCTATTCCTCAACCAGTGGCGGGGTCACGGCCTCGTTTAACGACGTTTGGCGCGGCTGGAATCGGCCTTACTTGACGACCGTTATCGATTCAGCGAATCCCGTGTGGGATCTGAAGACTCGCAGTTTGGCAGATGAAACCAATTTCCGCGCCTTCATTGCCCAAAAGACAGGCTTCAACGAAGATAAAGCGGAGTTGTTTCGGTGGAAATATCCCAGCAGCCTTGAGCAATTGAATCTGGAGCTACACGAGTACCTGAAGAGCGTTCAGCATCCGCTGGCAAATTTTAAGACGATTCGGAATATTCAGGTCACTGAGCGATCGCACGGGGGACGGATTCTCAAAGCATCTATCACAACCGATGCAGGCGTCGTTGAACTTGCAAAAGACGATGTTCTAAATGTCTTCTCCAAACCTGCAAGCACTCTGTTTTACGTCGAACCGATGGTTGATAAAAACCGCGTGCTGAAGGGCTTCACCTTTGTGGGCGGCGGCTTTGGGCATGGAGTCGGTTTGAGCCAGATGGGAACCTACCGTCTAGGGGCAGCAGGCTGGTCGAGTGCAAAAATTCTTAACTTCTATTTTCCTGGCACTCAGTTGCAGCCAATTAATCAATCGATCGCATTGTGGAAGGATCGTTCTTGAAGAGAGACACAAGCTTCACAACTCCAAACCTTCACAATCTCGATAACGGCTCGATAACTGAGGAAGACGGAAACTGCAAAACACTAGGGATAAATGACTACTAGGCGGGATTTGAGCGATTTGATTTCAGTCTCCCTATCCTAAATGCAACAAAACAGAAGCACCAGAGCGGCGCTTCTGCAACCTGCAAAAAACATAGGGGTTTTGAGAATTGCCGCTCCTTAAAATCAGAGCGGCGGCAGTAGCAAGGGGCTACTTCCATCATTGCCAAGCAGAGAGATGAGAAGCGAGAAGCCTCTCTGTTTGGTTAGAAGAATCTAGTACAGTTCTTCTTCCTGATGAGTCAGGATAGTACAGTCGGAAGTTGGGTATGCAACACAGGTCAGCACATACCCTGCTTCGATCTGGTCATCATCTAAGAAGGACTGGTCAGACTGGTCAACTGTACCGGACGTGATCTTACCAGCACAAGTCGAGCAAGCACCCGCGCGGCAGGAGTAGGGCAGGTCAATACCTTGCTCTTCAGCCGCATCAAGAATGTACTCATCTTCGGGCACGTCGATCGTGGTATTTAGCCCTTCGGCTTCGTTAACTAGCGTGACTTTGAAACTAGCCATGCGGTGTGATCCTCTCTATTTGTAGAAACGGCATTGATTGCCTTCTGAAATCGTTGACTTAAGTTTTACCAATACTTGGTTTATACCGTTTGCCAACTTCAATTCTGATACTACGGGAAAATTTAAGAGTTACAACGGTCAATTCGCGCTTTTGTGAATGGGATTCGTAATAAAAACTGCCCATTTAATCTACTTATACTTATAGGACGTGTCGGAAAAGAGAGCTAAGAAGGTAAAAATTGCACAAAAATCATTGAATTAGTTGTTGCCGAAAATGCCTCAACGTCAGACTGCTGCGCTGTTGCAGAGCTTGTTGGACGAATTGGGAAATTAGGGTAGTAACGGGTCGATTAGAAAAGATCAGACTTGTTGGAGATGCAAAACGTTAGCCGTTTTGCAGGATGCAAATTGTCTCCTAGCAAGCTGCAAATTTATCCGTTGCCTCAATCAAAGCACTTAGGATTCCGGCTTCCATCATGGAATGTCCAGCATCAGGAACCACGATAAATTCAGCGTCAGGTAAAGCTTTATGTAAATCCCAGGCAGACGCCATTGGACAGACCACATCGTAGCGACCTTGGATAATGACGATGGGAAGGTGACGGATACGATCGCACCCTTTTAATAACTGGTCATCTACCTCAAAAAAGCCTCGATTGGTAAAGTAGTGACACTCGATTCGCGCAAACGCTTCAGCAAAGGCATCTTCCTCAAAACGGTCTTGTAAATCAGGATCGACCAACAATCGGCTTGTACTTGCCTCCCACACAGACCAAGCTTTCGCGGCACGTTGACGGATTCCTGCATCGTCGCTCGTGAGCCGCTTGTAGTAAGCCGAGACTAAATTCTGTCGTTCTGCTTCAGGAATCGGCGCAAGATATGATTCCCACGCATCAGGAAAAATCCAGCTTGCGCCTTCTTGGTAGAACCAGAGAATTTCTTTACGCCGAAGTAGAAAGATGCCGCGCAAGATTAAGCCCAAGCATCGATCGCTGTGCGTTTGAGCATAGGCCAAGGACAGAGTACTGCCCCAACTGCCGCCGAATACGACCCACTGATCAACGCCGAGATGCGATCGCAGTTTCTCAATATCGCTCACCAAATCCCATGTCGTATTCTCTCGCAGTTCGGCATGGGGCGTACTGTTGCCAGCACCACGCTGATCAAACAAGATAATTCGCCATTGGCTCGGGTCAAAATACTGTCGGTATTCAGGAATCGTTCCACCACCTGGGCCACCATGCAGAAAGACAACCGGTTTTCCGTTCGGATTGCCTGACTGCTCGTAATAGAGGGTGTGAATCTCCGAGACGGGAAGCATCCCAGTTTGATAGGGTGCGATCGCGGGATAAAGCTTACGCATAGCATTAGCGTTGCTGTAAACTGCGAGGATCGAGCGCATCGCGCAAGCCATCGCCTAGAAGATTAAATGCCAATACAGTCAGGATAATCAGCAAAGCGGGGGGCCAAATCAACCACGGTTGCAAAACTAAAATTGATGCATTTGTGGCAAGAGACAGCATGTTGCCCCACGATGGATCAGGCTGCTGAATGCCCAATCCAATTAAGCTCAGAACGGACTCCGCGACGATAAAGCTCGGTATTCTTAGCGTGGCGGAAATAATGACATACGTTGCCGTCTGAGGCAGCACATGGCGCAGAATAATGTACAACGGCTTGCCACCCATTGCCCGTGACGCTTGCACAAATTCTTGCTCTTTAATTGACAGCACCTGACCGCGGATCACGCGTGCCAAGCTAGCCCAACTGATAAAGGAAGTAATCAAGATAATCAGCAGAAATCGCTGAGCGCTGGACAACCCGGGTGGCAGTACGGCGGCTAAAGCAACGAGCAGATAAATGTCAGGAATCGTCATCAGCACTTCGACAAAGCGCATGAGTCCCGCATCTAGCCCGCCACCAAAATAGCCGGAAATCCCGCCTACTAGCATGCCTAGAGGGAACGAGAGCGCAATCCCGACTAAACCAATACTGAGACTAATTCTGCCGCCAAAAAGCAATCGGCTGAACTGATCCCGCGCTTGCTCATCGGTTCCAAGAAGGTTCCATCTAGCAGGGCCGATTGTGCCAAACAGGTGGAGATTGCTAGGAATACCAGGAAGAATCTCTATCTCCTCAAATCTTGGATCAGTGAGAGAAAGTTGCGTTGGCAGCGGCAGGCGCAGTTGAAGAATACGGTACGGATCGCCTTGCACAAAGAGTCGGATTGGCGATGGTTTTGAGCGATCGACAATCAGATTTCGTTCCCCCGTCTCGACGTTGATTGGGCCTTGAATAGTGGGATATGCATGGGGACCAACAAACTCGCCATTCTGATTTGTCCAGTAAATCTCGGTGGGCGGCAAGAGCGCTCCATCGATTTGAGATTCGTAGGGATCATAGGGCGCGACAAATTCAGCCCCAATCACCGCAAGATAGAACACCAGCAGAAGTAGCGCACCACAGCGGGCTAATGGATTTTTCTTGAGCTTTTGCCACCAGTTCATAAGGCGTACGCGATGTGGGGTAGAGAGCGATTAACGTTCTTGACCAACAACCGAAATCTTTTGGTCTTCGTCGTCTGACTCGGTTGATAAGATGGGTTCAAGGATACTATTTTCTACGATTTCCGAGAAGATCGAACCCGATTGAGGCGGCAAACTAGGATTAAGAATGATATCTAGTATGGTTCTTATCACACTGGTTAGGGGAATCGCCAAAATCACGCCGAGCAGTCCGGCGACCCTAGCTCCAAACAGCAGCGACGCCAGAATAATCACGGGGCTTAAGCCCGTAAGATTGCCCAAAATTCGCGGCGCGATGAAATTGTCTTTGATTTGTTGCAGCGCGATCGCTGTCCCCAACACTTGAAGTGCCAACCACCAGTCAATAAACGCGACGACAACACACACCGTCGCAATGCCCAGCGTCGCTCCCACAAAGGGAATAACTTCTAGGACACCAATGAACACGGCAAATACGAGGAAGAACGGCACCCTAAGCCACCAGAACGCAACCGATAGCGTCGTTGCCATAAATAGCCCTAACAGCAGTTGCCCCGAGGCAAATCGCTGTAAGCTATCCCGCAGGGAGGCTGTAAGACTGTCTCGAATCGGGTCAGAGAAGATGCTGGTTAGCCCATTCCAAAGTTTGCCGCCATCGAGTACAAAATAGAACGAAATCACCAGAATCAAAATTAAGTCCAGCACCCAGTTGAACGTACCAACGACTAATCCGATTCCAGTTGATGCGATCGCCTGTACCTGCCCTTGAACCTGAGCTGAAAGCTGCTGTTCTAAAAACGACAGATCAATCCCTAATCGCCGCGAGTCGCTCCAATCTTGGAGGTCGGTTAACTGCTGCTGGCCCGATCCAATCAGGTTGGGTAGATTCGTAATCAGCTGTTGAGCTTGGTGAAGAATGGGCGGCGCGATCGTCAGCCCAGCGACAACCAACGCCACTCCGGCAAGAAGATAGACGATCGCGGCGGCAAGCGGTCTTGGAAGAACTTGCTGCAACCGCACTACAGGGTAGTTCAACACAAACGCGACTAGCCCCGCCGTTACCAGAACGCTGAGTAATTCGCCAAAATAGGTAAGCGCGTTCAGCGTCAACCAACCCGTGACGAGAATCAGCAGCCAGGTAATGAGAAACTGTTGAATTGGAGAGAAAAAACGATCCATAATTAAAGACTGAACGAGGATCGAGAGCCAAATTTGTCTTTACATCCTATCGCTTTTGCGTTCGATGAAATGGTGACGCGTTCTCGAACCCAGTGCTGCTCTCTAGTCGTCCAATGGTTCGTGTTCAACCACAAACACATTCGAGTACAAATTTGCAACAATTTGTTTACCCTGCTGGGTCAACGATAAGTAGTACAGCGCGTCTTTAATGTAGGGATAAACGCCATGCCAGTAGAACTTTGGATAGTTTTTGCGTAAATCTCCCGGATGACGATAGCCTAACGCCCTATTTACGCCTGTCTCTTCAAATTCATAGTAGAGCGCACTGATCTTTTTTAGGTAACGTGGATCGCTGAGTTGCCCAATCAAATCGGACGCCCGAATCAGACCCGGATAGTGGGTGGTGTTCTGATGGTCTTCGGCAGCTGGAACCGGAAACCGAGTCAGTTCAATGTTATATTTCACCACTTCAGCATCGATCAGCTTATGCCCGCCAAAGCGCTCATCCACAAACAGTTTGGCGCGATCAACATGGTAGGGCGTGAGAGCCGCATCCGAAGATCCGGGAGGCAGCGACACCATTTTGCGATCGCGCCCGGTGGCATACATTCCCTTTTGATCTTGACGACATACTCCTTTGACATAGCCAATGTCATGACAGACCAGCGCAATCACAAAGTGCAGCCAATCTTCACATGACACTCCTCCTTCCCGAATATGTCGTCCTCGAAGGATTTCTTGTCCGACCAGCGTTACTAAGATGGAATGCTCTACGTTGTGATAGAGGGCATCGCTGTTAGCAATATTTTCCATTGCCATCGATCCAACCCAGCCAATAATGTCTTCATAATCGGACTTCCAGCCACCGTATGTACGGTGATAGCCTTCTTTGAGTTTGCAGACAAAATCGTCGATTAGAAGCTCGGTTGCGTTAAACATGGGGGCGCTCAAAAGTTGCAATGCAGGCAATTTGACTTATTTTTCCCCAAATTTTCAAAAATTCTTGCTCACAAAGATCCTTGCTCAAAATAGGGAACAGCCCAAGCAGGAGATTGAGTATCTGTAATTCCAAAAGGGGCAGGGCCACAGATTCAGGAAATTCGCGTTTAGGAAGGACAGTGCATGGAAGCGGGACCAGCGATCGCCACTTTGGACGTTTCAGTAAGGGGTTTTCTTAAACCTAGAAGCCCCTTTCCCAGAGAGAGAACATGAACCTATTCTCTTGTCCCCTTTAATTTGTTTTAGAAATAAATCCTTATAGAGTTATTCTCTAATGAGGATTTTTAATTGTGAATTTGCCTTACTTGATATTTTAATTTTAAGAAAGTATTAAGTTTAAGTATGAGACCGCTTTTAAGGCCAATAGAGTTTGATGAGCGGTTGTAAACTCTCTGCTCTGTTCTATCTAAAAGTCGCTATAATACTTGTCACATGCGGGTATAGTTTAGTGGCAAAATGAGACCTTCCCAAGGTTTAGTTGCGGGTTCGATTCCCGCTACCCGCTTCGTCAAACAAGCCTCCTGATAACAGTATCAGGAGGCTTGTTGCATATCCAATAATTGTAGAGAACGTATTCCACAGCGATTACCGACTATGACTGAACGCTCTTAAACGTTCTCAAATGTGATGGTTATGACCGCATCGTTAAAGTCGAGATCGCCACCAGCATACAGATCCTCAATACTAAAGCTAGTACTTCCGGCGGCAGTTGTACCTGCGCCAATAAAGTGATCAAACTGATCTGCGTTTGCAGCGACGAAGTTGGAGTAGATATTGGGATTTTTGCCATTGAGGGCGTCATCTACTGTTGCATCCGCAATCAGATAGGTCGCGTAGACTCCACCTCCCGTCAGATCTGCCGCTACATCTCCCGCTCTCGCGCTAAAGGTAACGCCATCTGCCTGCGATCGCCGGACGATTGCCAAACCATAGCCTGCATCTCCTGGCTTATAGGACGTTCCATCACTCGGATCGATTACTGTTCCAAGCGCGTCTTCGATGCGGTACAAGCCCACCGTATTGTTGTAGTTAGCTGTGATGCTCTGGGTATTGATCAAGCTTCTAACCTGACCCGTGCGATCGCGCAGATCAAGCACTTGGTCTTGGGGTGCAGCAGGCAAATTAATGGGCGGAGTCTCAAATGTCGCTGTCAAAATCGCATCGTTAAAGTCGAGATCGCCGCCGCCAAACAGATCCTCCACCACGATTTTGCCATCTTCGGTTGTGCGCCAATGGTCAAACCCACCGTCCGAGTTAGCTGCCGTGAAGTTGAAGTAAGCGTTTACGTCACCCCCTTGCAGAACGCTCTCGGCAGTATTGTTGGCAACGATATAGGGCGCATAGAGCGCTCCCCCTTGAAGCGCAACCGGGACATTTCCTGCCCTTGGATCAAACGTAATGCCATCACCAGCGGTTTGCGATCGCCGCACGGCTGCCTGACTGTATCCAGCATCCCCAGGCGCATAAGAGGTTCCACTGCTTGGATCGATGACTGTACCTAGAGTATCCTCCACTCGGTAAATACCGACGGTGTTGTTGTAATCTGCAGTAATGGTCGTGGTATTAAAGAGTCCTCGAACGAGTCCCGTTAAAGATCGCAGGTCAAACACTTGGTCTTGAGGAGCGGCAGGAAGGCTTGCGCTTGATGCACCGCTGGGAGGGGTTGGAGGCGGGGTAAGGGGCCTGGGAGTTGTATCTAATACGGTAGTCTGATTTTGAAGAATGTCGGTGGTTAGGCCCGCAGATGACGAGCTAGAAATGGATTCACCCATAACCATGGTGATAACTCCCTGAGAAATGTACAACAGTCTTTGTCTTCTACGTGCAATATCAAAGATCGGTCGCTCATTGCACCAGCAGTGCGACCGGATTCACCCTTAATAGATAGTAAATCAAACGAAAGCTAAAATAATTTTGTACAACGTAAAAATACTGAATTAAGAAATAAAAATTGCTACATAAATAATTTCTTCAATACGGAAAACTTCATTAAAGGAAGCGCTAAAAAAACTCAGTATCACAGTGAAAATAAGCAATACACAATAATGAACTGAATCCAAACATCTTTGTTTCATTGAGCACAAAGATAATTAATTATAAAAATTTTTAACTGAATTAATGAATACAGATTAATTCTACATAATGTTCACATTTCACGTATCGCATTTCACTTAGATGAGTGATGTTTACACTAAGGGCAAAGTTGTAATCAATACTCAGTTTTTGCTGCTTAACGAAACGCTTAGAATCATTGTTTTGGTTCTCTTGAGACACACTATGGTGTCACCTTCAGCTATCTAGAAATCTATAATTAATCAATCTAAAACTGTTTAGCGATAAGCAAATCAACTAAAAGATGCCACTATCAGATCAGTCGGTAAGGGCATGAAGTGTCCTTACGACCTGTCGCGCTAATGAACAGAGTTGCTATTAAATCAGCGATCGCTTCAAAATGGCAAACGTATCTAAACTTATACGAGAAGTGAAGCTGAGAAAAATAGCGTTACTGCGATCGCTTAGGAATTACCGTTATTTTTCGGTCGATTTAAGGCTCTACACTTCTCCTGAGCCGCTTCAAACGCTTCGAGATAAGCTTTACCACCCAACATGACATCGCCATAGTACTCATAAGGCATGGAGCCATAGATCGGGAGCGGATCGTCTTCAGGATAATCTTCCTTTGCTTCCTCGATCGCTGCTTTCAACTTCTTGGCAGTTAGCTGTTGTGCCGCAAAATAATAAAGTTCTTCCGGCTTGCGATTTAAGGAAGAAAAACTTGGATCAATAATGCGTGTCGTTTCTGTACCGTTCTGAGACTCGCTAAGTTCTAACCAGCTATGCTCAATGGGTTTATGAGGCGCACCTGCAAACACCAAAAAACCTTGAACATATTGTGCGCCTTCGACTAGCGCAACTGCCTTTGCAGTATTCTCAAAACTGGCTTTCGCTTTGCTTTTGAGACGATTTGCAATCTCAATTGATCGCTCAGCATCCAACAACTTGTCCATTACAGAAAATTATTTTTGGCACTATCCTATCCATTGTAGGGATGAATCCGTAATTCGTAATCAGAATTATCCAATTACGAATTACGAACGAATGAACCATTACGCAGCAAAGTACGAGGCGACGGCTTCCGATCCGCCGATTAATTTGCCATCGATGAACACTTGAGGAACGGTGGTTGCACCTGTCATCGCTTTTAGCGATCGCAAGGTGACGTTCTGACCCAGCACAATTTCTTCGTAATCCAAGCCGTTCTCGCTCAGCGTCTGCTTCGCGTTGGCACAGAACGGACAGCCTACTTTCGTAAACAGCGATACGGTTTTGGGCTTTTCTGCATGAGCGTTGATGTAGTTCAACATCGTGTCTGCATCAGATACTTTGAACGGATCGCCCGGTTCATCGGGTTCGATAAACATCTTTTCAATCGTGCCATCTTTCACCAGCATCGAGTAGCGCCACGATCGCTTACCAAATCCTAGATCCGTCTTGTCAACGAGCATTCCCATGCCTTCGGTAAACTCGCCATTCCCATCGGGAAGTAGCCGAATATGATCAGCGCGCTGATCTTTTGCCCATTCGTTCATCACAAACGTATCATTAACAGAAATGCAAACGATCTCATCAACACCATTGTCCTTAAACACTTTTGCAAGATCGTTGTATCCAGGAACATGAGTTGAAGAACACGTTGGCGTAAATGCTCCAGGCAATGCGAAAACGACTACAGTTTTACCAGCAAAAATATCGTCAGTGGTGATGTTGACCCACTGATTATTTTCACGGGCGCGAAAGGTAACGCTAGGAACTTTTTGCCCTTCTCGATTGGCAAGCATAAATGAGTCTCCTGTTAATTAAACCCTCTAAGCGTATTCGGAACGAGTACGAGTTGTCAACTAAGAACTTTCTAGCGCTTACAAAGCAACTTCTTTGAGCATCGCGTGCTAATTGCACAGACTTCGGCACTCTCTATGACATTCTTTGAAATAGTAAATGCTTCTTGATTAGTCGTCTAACGCTGCAAACGCATACTTATTTTCAGGCCGCTCAACTTTTGTAGCGGCTGTCAGTTTCTGAAGAAATTCTTCTGCTAACGTTGAAAATGCTTTTGCCCCTGCCGTTCCTGGGTTGCTCAGCACAACAGGCGTGAAGGCATCAACTGCCCTTGCAACATTGACATCTACTGGAATGCGTGTCTTGAATAATTTCGCTTCGCTGAAATCTTCATTGAGCCGCTTCATCACTTGCCCATGATAGCGGCTTGAGAACAGGTTGCCAGAGAGCGTAAACGCAATGCCTAAAAGCTCGATCGCTAAGGGTCCTGCTTCTGTCCGATGAAGCTCTCTTAACTTTGAAATCCGGCGTTCTAAAAGCTGGATTCCGATGAGCGACAGCGGCTCTGGGCGAGCTGGAATAAAATAGAAATCGCTGGCTAATAATCCGCTTCGAGTAATGAGGTTATACCCAGGAGCGCAATCTAAAATGATCAGGTCGTAGTCTTTGACGATCGGTTGCAAGAGCTTACGAATCAAATTCTTCTCAAAATCGTTCCACACTTGCTCAAAGTCTGCAACTCCTGTCTGAACGGCAGTCCGGTGCAGCATGTCAGAGACGAGAAACTCATCGTATAGCTCAATATCTCCTGGCAACAAATCTAAGCCTTTGACGTTAGAGATATAGGCACGAATCGCTTCGGGTACAACCGTTGGCAATTCTTTGTCAGATAAAATTGCTCGTTTGACTAAGTTTCTTAAGGTACGTTTGTCACCACGAACTTTAGCGAAATCAGCAGGCGTCATGAGGCTCAGTGTTGCGCTGATTTGAGTATCTAGATCAACAATGAGAACGCGCTTTTGGTGATGCTTGGCAAGGCAAGTAGCAAGATTGACCGTCAGCGTGGTTTTGCCAACACCGCCTTTCATGTTTGCAGTTGCGATGATGTGAGCCATGCGTTGCGCCTCCTGAGTCGTGATGCCTCTCCGAACGAGACTATATCATCTGGCACATCATAATATGAATTTGCAACCCAAGGTGAGAAAGGCATTTGAATTAAATAGCATTTTCTAAAAATAAAAATAGTTATTTTTTAAGGAGAGCTAACTATGTTCAAGCTTTCGCTTTCGACGTCTCGACCAATAGCTACGGATCTTACATACTTAGCTATGACTACCGAGCGATCGCGACTCGCTTTGTGAGTGAACGATAAAGCTTTCTCTACAGAATTAAAGCTTTTCCCAAAACTCATCCCTCTCTTGTAGAACCACTGAACCTTCAACGTCGATCAAGCAAGACAAGTGAGAAAGTAGTGCGCTTGATATCGCTAAATCATTCCTCTGAAGTGGCGCTTTTCGCTGATCTCGGCTCTCGCTCGATGCATCTCTAATACCCTCCTGTGACCGCTATGCCAGTTTCAGCAAATCCTGCTCGATTTAAGTTTTTAGGTTCTATCACTCTCAGTAGCAGTGAGTCAGATGTCGAACACAAAGTCATCATTCCGCTTCTACAAGCTCTCGGCTATCACGATGGGGACTGGAAAACGCAGGTAACGATCGGCAAAGTCAAGCTAGATTTTTTGGTACAGTCGCATCCTTCCACGCTTCATGCTTTGCCGTACTTAGTGATTGAAGCAAAATCTCCTAGAAAAGATCTCTCTCGAAATCTTTGGCAGTTGAAGAGCTACTTGCGGGAAACGGGCGCAGCGTTGGGGTTATTAACGAACGGCTATCAGTTTCACTTGCTCTATCACTATGATGGAGAAATTAGCGCGATCGCTTCATATTCTAAAGAAACGCTGATCGAAAATTTTTCGTTGTTCTACATACTCTGCAGTAAAGAAACTTGCCTAAAATTTGGTGATGCGATTCATCAAAGTCAGCAGCAAGTTCACTCTAATTTTCTAAGTCACATTGCAACTGCTTTTGAGAACCAAGACATGTTTGAACTATTTAAAAGAAGAAATCCTTCTGGCGCAGCAGTTAGCCCAGAGCGTAACTTTAAAGAAACCACACCCGCCAGATCTCCGATCGAGCGAGAGACCGCATCTCCATCTAGCGATCGTGTGCAAAGGAAAGGCATGGTGATCACGGTCTTCAACAACAAGGGTGGCGTTGGTAAAACGACAATGACGATTAACCTTGCTGCCGCTCTAAGCAAGCTAGGTAAACGGGTTCTTTTGATTGACGTTGACGCACAAGCAAATTTGACAATGGGGTTAGGAATTGATCCTCTAGAAGATGTTGAGGATCAGGGCAAAAAAGATATTGTTCATCTATTAACTGAGTCGAGAACTCTTCTACCTAGTACGATCATCTCCAAGACTTGGGGAGATGTTGAATTAGATATTGTTCCCTCTAATATTCGCCTGATTAAGGAAGAAGCTTTTCTGATTCAGGCGGTAGACGGTGAATATGCTCTAAGAAAAAAACTAAGAGATTATCGACACGACTATGACTATATATTTATTGACCCGCCTCCATCTTTCGGCAAATTCAACGAGATTGCTTTGATGGCAGCCTCAGCGATTTTGATTCCGACTCAATTAGCTCCCTATCCAATTCGGGCACTGGAATTTGTGATTGGCAGAGCGATAGAAGTGCAGCGAGATAATCCTCTACCAATATTGGGGATTGCCGTCAGTATGTACGACAAAAAAGTGAAAATTTTACATCGACAAATGGCTGAAAAAATCAAAGAGATTGTAAGGGGTTTTCCTACTTATGGAAATATTGGTTTGTTTCCTGAAGAAACCTGGATACCCCAACTTAAAATTGTGTCTTCTATACCTGAAAAAGGCTATCCGCTTTGCTATGCAGAGTTTGATTCTTCTTTAATCAGAGCAGATAAGGAAGCCGCTCAAGATGCGTTTAATTGCTACTTGAAAATGGCTCAACATTTGGTACTACTAATGGAACAAGGAAACTAATCTATGGATTTTACTAGGCGACAACAACAGATTATTGATAGGTTACGTCCGAAACCTGTTCATCATGGTCAATTGGAAACGATATTGATCGCTGTTCCAAATTTAAGCCCTGAAGATATTTCACCTGAGCGATGGCAAGTTCTCAAAGATAGCCTTGTCCAAGAAGGTAGCAATTTGATTCCTCTAGTTGTGCGTCGCACTGAAGCTTACGCCGATGAAGACTATGAGGTCATTTATGGAGCAGATTGGTGTCTGGTTGCGAGAGAACTAGACATTGCGAGATTATGGGTTTGGGTGTTTGATCTCGATGATGAACAGGCTGCTGTTACTAGGTTAGAGATGGAGTTGTTACTCGGTAATTCGGCAATTTCCACATCGTCGCCTGACGAAATTCAGCAGTTAAGTACTTTGATACAACGATCGGAGCAGTCGCTTGATAGGAAGATACGCCAACAATTTAACAGTTTGTTGCAACACCTAGAGCAGTCATTTGAGGAAAGAATTACTCAGCAGATAGATGTCTTGTTTGAGCGTCTAGAGCAATCACTTGAGCAGAAGATTAGTCACCATTCTGAGACAGTGAATAGCGCGATCGCCGAACTCAAGCAAACTTTTACCGAACAGAGTAGTTCTCGCCGAAAAGTAGCAACATCGAGCGAGAGTCGATATAGCAAAATGAAAGTTGCTGAGCTTCGACAGCTTGCTAAGGAACGTCAGTTAAACCCACCTTCACGCCTACTCAAGCAGGAACTCATCGATTTGCTAGATAACGCTGATCAATCCCTGGTTAGCTAAGCAGAGTGTTAGGCTGAAGGAAGATAGTTTGGGTCATTGACCTGACTATTTTTCAATTCATTCTTTTGATGATGCAATTGGTGACTTCACTTCCTCTCTCTGATGAACAGTTATTATTTACACCTGCGACTCCTCAAGCAGATGCAATTCCGCTTATTTTCGCATTTCCTAATGAATATACCGTTGGCATCACGAGCTTAGGTTTTCAGGTCGTTTGGGCAACGTTGGCATCGCGACCTGATTTAGAAGTCAGCCGATTGTTTACGGATGGTCATGAGCCGCTACCTTCACACCCTGAAATTCTCGGCTTCTCGATGTCGTGGGAACTGGATTACGTCAATATTTTAGGACTGTTAGAATCGTTAAACGTTCCGATTCGGAGCCAAAATCGCACGTCCGCTCATCCCCTCGTGTTTGGTGGCGGCCCTGTTCTCACTGCCAATCCCGAACCTTATGCAGACTTCTTTGACGTATTTCTGCTCGGCGATGGTGAAATTTTGCTCAATGCTTTCATCACTGCGTATCAAGAGGTTCGCCACGCCGATCGCAACACACAGCTCCGACATCTCGCGCAAGTCCCAGGCATCTACGTTCCGAGTTTGTATGAAGTGACGTATGTAAGTTCAGAGGGCGCGATCGCAGCCATCCATCCCATCGACAGCACGATCCCCGCACGAGTCGAAAAGCAAACCTATCGCGGCAATACCTTATCGACCTCTACCGTAGTGACCGAGAGAGCGGCGTGGGAAAACATCTTTATGGTGGAAGTTGTTCGCAGTTGCCCTGAAATGTGTCGCTTCTGCCTCGCCAGCTATCTTACTCTGCCGTTTCGGATTGCCGATGTAGAAGACTCGCTTATGCCCGCGATCGCACGAGGATTAGAAGTCACCAATCGGCTCGGACTCCTCGGAGCTTCGGTGACTCAACATCCAGAATTTGAGACGCTGCTAGACTACCTCAACGCCCCAAAATATGACGACGTACGAATTAGTCTTGCCTCAGTTCGTACCA
The DNA here is from genome assembly GCF_059501405.1 of Myxacorys sp. NCBI lineage: Bacteria > Bacillati > Cyanobacteriota > Cyanophyceae > Leptolyngbyales > Leptolyngbyaceae > Myxacorys > Myxacorys sp. The sequence goes on along the minus strand of NZ_JCACCM010000002.1, from coordinate 31,588 downwards.
ACACCGTGACGGAGAAATTAGCGAAAACGCTAGTCAAACACGATTCAAAATCGATCACGATCGCAGTGGAAAGCGGCAGCGCTCGCTTACGCCAAATTATCAATAAAAAACTGACTACTGACGAAATTATTCAAGCCGGAATTAACGCAAAGGCAGGCGGTTTGAGCAGCGTCAAATTATATGGAATGGTCGGCATTCCGGGCGAGGAATCTGAAGACCTCGATCACACCGTCAAGATGATGCGAGATCTGAAGAAAGCCGCTCCTGGCTTGCGGCTCACGCTTGGATGTAGCACCTTTGTGCCGAAAGCACATACCCCGTTTCAATGGTTTGGCGTTAACTCAAAAGCCGAAAAACGGCTCCAGTTCTTGCAGAAAAACCTGCGATCGCAAGGCATTGACTTTCGCCCTGAAAGCTACAACTGGTCAGTTATTCAGGCATTATTATCTCGTGGCGATCGTCGCCTTTCTCGCCTGCTCGAACTCACTCGCCACTATGGAGATTCTTTAGGCAGTTATCGTCGCGCCTTTAAAGAATTGCGGGGCCACCTTCCTGACTTAGAGTTTTATGTCCATCAGAATTGGTCACTAGATCAAGTCTTGCCTTGGAGCCATCTGCAAGGTGCATTACCTCCAGCCACCCTAGAAAAACATTTGCAAGGTGCGATCGCGCTGTTTCCTCAGCCTCCGCAGGAACTAGCCGTCGCCCAGCCTGTTGGGTAGACCCGTTAGGCCGATAGATTTAGATAGAGTCAGACTGCCCCATCGATTCCCACCAGCGATTCAACGGAAAATAGACAACGGGTGCCCACAAACTGCTGAGAATGGCTGAACTGAGGGCAACAAACTGATGATACGTCCAGATTTCTAGCAGCGATCGCCCGCCCTCAAAACTAAACTGAATCGCTATTATCGTCTCCGCTACCACCGCCATGCCAAACACAATCAGTGCCACCGAAATAAAGTCCTCCTGTACATAGCGCTGTTTCTGCAGTCGAGCCGTAACAGCACCGACGATCGCTAAACTAATTGCATGAGTGGGAAATGGAGCCGTCATCGCATCTTGTAGCAAACCGAGAACCAGCCCTGCGATCGCGCCCTGCCAGAGCGTACGCTTCACACTCCACGCCACCACCCAAATTAATAACCAATTTGGACTAATGCCAGCTAATTCCATTCCAGGCAATCGAGCTGGCAAAATCAGCAAACACAGAAACACAGAACCAGCCGTAACTCCCCAATTGATAAATGGGCGAGAAGCAGGATACTGCTCGATAAAGTTATCTAACGCCTGGCTCATGGTGCTGTAGGGGAGGGGGTAGAAGACTCTTCTGGGGTAGGAGAAGCAGGCACATCGCTAGGCGCAGGAGCAGGCAACGACTCCGCTTCACCAGGCGACTTCGGATAAACGATCGCCCATTCTAGAGCGCCGATTGGCGCTGACAGTTCGATCACTGCCTCCGGCGCTGGGCTTTTTGCCGTATCAACGGATTCAATACGCCCTACCGGAAGCCCAGACGGAAATCGGCCACTGAGCGAAGAAGTCGTTACTACATCGCCGCGACGTACATCCGGATTCTTCTCATAAAACTCGATCACCGCCCGATTTCCCAAATTTCCCCGCATCGATCCCATCGCTCGACTGCGACTAATCATGACGCCAACGCGACTGGTTGGGTCACTGAGCAACAGCACGCGGCTGGTACGGGCGGTCACACTGGTCACGCGCCCCACAACCCCACCCGGACTCCGAACAACGCTTCCCGTCTCAACCCCATCTTGAGCGCCTCGCCCCAAGCTGATCTGCTGCCACCAATGATCTGCACTCCGCCCAATCACTGGAGCCGTAATGCCTTTCGCTTTAGCAGACTGCGCAAATCCGAGAAGCTCTTCTAGGCGCTGATTTTTACTCTCAAGCTCAATTAATCGCTCCTGGAGCTCTAGCATCTCAGGATTAGAGGATTGGGCTGGAGGAGCAGGTTTTGATAAAAAGGGGCGGGTCAACCATTGATAGGTTTCTAGCACCACCCCTCCGTGGGTTTGCCGAATCAACAATGCCGTTCCTATAGCAACACTTGTCAAAGTGGCTTGGATGCCATACCGATCCCACCAACGGCGCAGTGCAAACATGCGAATTTCTCGTTCTTTGGCTGGTTAACGTTCACAAAAGTATAGCTCCGAATTGTCAGAGCCTTAGCACAATTTCCTCAGTTCCAGCATGGAGATCGGGAAAGTGTAGCAGATTTTTATCGGGGTGGACGAGTGCTGAACACTCGCTCTAGCTGCTTAAAGTTTTCTAGGACGCGACCTGTACCCAAAACGACGCAGCTTAACGGATCAGCCGCGACGTGAACCACGATTCCAGTTTCGTGACTAATGAGGGTATCAATGCCTTTGAGCAATGCGCCGCCCCCCGCCAGCATGATACCGCGATCGATGATGTCTGCCGCTAATTCGGGAGGCGTCCGCTCTAGCGTCCGCTTCACCGCATCGATAATCACAGATAGCGGCTCTGACATACTTTCGCGAATCTCGGGACTTTTGATTGTGACGGTTCGAGGTAGGCCAGACAGGAGGTGCAAGCCTCGCACTTCCATCAGAGAATCGTCATCAAACGTACCAGGGTAAGCTGATCCAACTTGAATTTTGATTTCTTCTGCCGTCCGTTCCCCAATCACCAGGTTGTGGACTTTCTTCATGTATTGAACGATCGCATCGGTCAGTTCATCTCCGGCGACGCGAACCGATTCACTCAGAACCGTGCCTTGCAAACTGAGAACGGCAACTTCAGTCGTGCCGCCACCGATATCGATAATCATGTTTCCAGTCGGTTCTGCGACTGGAAGCCCTGCCCCGATCGCGGCGGCCACAGGTTCATCAATCAAATACACCTCGCGAGCACCGGCCTGAGACGCGGCTTCCATGACCGCTCGCCGCTCCACTCCAGTAACACCGCTCGGAATTCCAATCACGATGCGGGGCGAGACGAGGGCTTTGCCTTCATTCACTCGCTGGATAAAATGCTTCAGCATTAGTTCAGCTGTATCAAAATCTGCGATAACACCATCCCGCAAAGGGCGCAGAGCGATAACGTTGCCAGGAGTTCGTCCTAGCATTCTTTTCGCGTCTTCTCCAACTGCCAACGGAATTCTGTCATTAGCGTCCATCGCCACTACGGAGGGTTCTTGCAAGACGATGCCTTTACCGGATACGTAGACTAGTGTATTTGCAGTACCGAGATCGATACCCATGTCCCGTGATAGGGAAAAGCGGGAGAAGCCACTGAAAAGACCCACTAGTTTCTATGCCTCTTAAAAATGCTACGGATTTGCTCGGACGAAAGTGCAGCTTTTAGCACTGGCGCTAGTCGATGTGGATTTTATTACAGTTTAGGGGCATAGTCCAGTCAATGGTGAGAATTGTTGAAGCACTCAGTCAAAAAGGCGACGGGAAAGGCTGAGTAGAAGGCAGAATCATTTTGTGTTCTTTGATTACTAATTGGGCATTAAGCGATAGGACGATCGCAGGTTAAGCAGGTTAATAAGTAGGTTAGTTAAGTACAAATCTCACGGCAGTAGTGTAACCTTAGATGCTTCTCTTCAATTCATCAGGTAGGGATTGATTAAATTAAAATAGAAGCAGACAGACAAAGTACTAGTGAACTACTATGAGCTTAAACGTCGTGACATTGGTGGGACGGGTTGGCGGCGATCCGGACGTAAAGTATTTTGAGTCGGGCAGTGTCAAATGTCGGCTGACGTTGGCCGTGAACCGTCAGACGCGCAACAGCGACCAGCCCGATTGGTTTAATCTGGAATTGTGGGGCAAGCAGGCGGACGTAGCCGCAAACTATGTTCGTAAAGGCAGTTTGATTGGCGTCAAGGGATCACTGAAGTTTGATTCGTGGGTCGATCGCAATACAGGGGCAAACCGAACCTCTCCGATCGTCGTGGTCGATCGGCTGCAATTGCTTGGATCAAAGCGTGACTCTGAAGGCGGTGGCTCGGATGCTGCCTCGTATGAAGAGGACTTTTAATTCAGCCGCGATCGCGCCAAAGTTTAGCGCGATCGCACGACTATGAAGCGAACGGGATTTGACGTACATCAAATCCCAAATCCGAGCTTCAGTCATTGAACTAGTAATTGAACTGCAATGTCACTGATCCTTCGACTCGCTGTTCACCCCCAACAACGGGTGTAGAGGCATCTGCCGCGCTGAGCTTCGCAAACCGTTCTGCTTGCACCGGAATGGGGGGAGGCGGCGATGCCGCATTAATTTGAACGCTGACGATCTCTTTTTTCGTCAGATTAAGGGCGCTGAAAACGGCGTCTGCTTGGGATTGGGCGTCTTGTGTTGCTTTACGGAGCGCTTGTTTTTGGGCCGCCGCGATCGCATCGTCTGCTGCCACAAAACTTACGCCATCAATGCGGCTCGCGCCTGCTTTCACGGCGTCATCTAGCAAGGTTCCGGCAGTTTCGGTCGGCACTCGGAAACTGACAATATTGGACGCCGAATAACCCGTCAGCTTTTGAGTATTATTGGCATAGCTGTAGACTGGACTGAGATTAATTCCAGTGGTTTCGAGTTTATCGACTCTGCGAGATCGCAGCAGCGTCACCACTGCATTCGAGCGCCGCGCAGCTTCTTGCTGAACCTCATTGGCAGTTTTACCTTGAGCCTCAACTCCTAGCCGAACCTGAGCCAACGTGGTTTGGATATCCTCAAATCCTTTTCCTGTAACGGTTAGGGTTTTCATTGCTTTTTCTTGCGCGATCGCAGGATTGACCAGTGCAGGACTCAGTATTGTAAGTCCCACCATTCCAAGCGCGAACGGTACAGCCTTAAAACGATTCCACCGGGTCGATTGTGTCAGATTTCTCTGTGTCAAATTTCTCTGTGTCAGACTCATCATCTTTTGGACTCCTCACAGGGATTGGATAGGATTGGATGATATTACTGTGGCACTGAATCCGTTTGATCGTGTCCTTGGTTACACTTTTCGCAACTTTGGATGTTTGCCGTAATCCAGTAATCCAAAAATGATTCAGAAGATTTGACAGATACCGTATGATACAAACCTGTTACTCTCAGGGGAGATAATCATGCAACGACTTCGCTCTGGATTGCGCTCTGGATTGCTTGTAGGTTGCCTTAGCACAATGATGTGGAGTTTGGCAGAGCCAATCGCGACCTTCACCTCACCGTCTCCCGCCGCCGCACAGTTATTCAACAGCCCTCTCGATCAACTTCCGGTAGAACAACGAGTTGCGCTCAGAAAGGGTCAACCGTTGGTGACAGGCGAAAAGGGTCGGTACATGGCGAGAGTGCTGATTCCAACCTCGTCGGACATTGCTTGGTCCGTTTTAACCGATTACGGCAACCTATCAAAATTCATGCCAAACGTGGCATCGAGCAAAATTTTATCGGTCAATGGAAATCAGAAAGTCGTAGAGCAGATCGATGCTCGTCAGGTGTTTCTGCTCAGTATAAAATCTCGAATTCGGTCGGCAATCACCGAGCAAGCAAAGAGCCGAATTGATTTTCGGCAAGTCGATGGCGATCTGCAAAGTCTACAAGGCTATTGGAAAATTGAGCCGATCGCACCCTATGCTGGGGCGAAGCCGACTCAAGTTTTGATTACTCAAGTCATCGAAGCGCAACCCAACTCCGCAACGCCAAAAGGCATTTTCTACAGTCTCTTTAAGGAATCTCTAGGCGAATCGATGAGCGCGATCGGGAAAGAAGCAGTGCGCAGAGGTCGCTCATAGACCCTATTTCATAATTTCATAAATGTCTTCATCAGCGTCGTTGAGGAGTCCCCCAAATCGGTAATTGATTCACCTGCTGTAGCGTTAGTTCAACGTGAGTCATTTGACTATTTGACACGGGTGCAAGTCCGAAGTAGCCTTGCTCGCCATCATGCTCGTGAGGACCGATCGTTCGCACGTTATAGCGTCCTTGCCACTTTGCCTGATTGAAGGGTGATCCCACAGTAATTCCCCAACGCGAGGGAAATATCCAGGCGCTAAGGTCTTCAATCCAATCTTGACTGCCTTGCAAATGATGAATCTGGTCAGGCGATTCAAATCCAACCTTTCCTCCAAAGTCTCCGCCGACCGACACGACAACCAGTTGAGGGTTGAGCCACTGCTTGAGATAAGACGCGGCACCCAACGCGACTTGGGCACCGCCGCTCGTACCAACTAGAATGACCTTGAGCGGTTGATCCGACTTTGGGGGAATGGGATGGGCGGCATTCATCCGATCGACAACCGCGATCGCAATACCTTGGTTATACACTTGACCGTAGCGCTCGTCAGCAGAAATCGCAAACCGCCACAAATTGCGGATCTTAATCAACACATCCGCATTTTTGAGCCATCCATCTGCTTGTTCGATCGCCGTCCAGACAGGAGCCAAAGTACGTTGTCCTCCTAGACTGGTGTTGCTGGCAGAATAGGGAAACACATCAGGCACAGCGACACAATTGGGGTGTTGCCGCGTCAGTTGATTCAGAAAAAACTCTTCGCCAGCGGTGAGTTGGTTTGCAGAGTAATCACCCACCCCTGGAAGATAAACAATATAACAATCAATCTTTGCTGCTGATGAAGGTTTGAGCAGCGTGCGTCCATTGGCTTGCCGTTTCGTTTCTCGCAGCCCAAGCGGCTCAGTGCTTTGGCTAAGCCACCAAGTCAGCGTTCCAACCGGGGCAAGGACGCCCCACACCAGTAGAATTCCTCCTCCCATTAGTAGAAGTCTGAGCGTACCGCCTTGTAACCATTGAAGTGAACGGGTCAGCCATCGCATATTCCATGATCCTTGGAAAGAATCGATTCTTACGTAAAAAGAAACACAAAGACACTGCGTACCATCATACAATCAGGCTTGCAGACTCAGTTCCATCGTTCAGAAGGCAGCAAGTTCCATGAGTCAATTGTCAAAACCCAGTTTATGGACGACATTGCGCTATGCACTAGCGCTCAATGGCAATTTCTACGAGAATGCTCGGAACACACCTAGAAACCGTCGAATTGCGTTGACGATTGTGTTGATGGCAGCATTCTCACATCTATTAGGTAGTACAGCAATTTTATTAATCAATCGCGCTACACTTCCTGTGCTGCTGTTAGCACTATTGCTCGATGGGTTAAGCGTTGTTTGTGGCTATTTTTTTTGGACATTCGCCGTGTGGAAAGTTGGGCAATGGCTCAAGCCCATTGATCCTACCTATCGAGAGCTACTGAGCCCGATTGGATTCGCGTATGCCCCGCAAGTCTTAAACTTTCTTACCTTAGTTCCATTATTAGGACGACCGATTGAGTTAATTCTGTCAATCTGGAGTTTGTTAGCAGTGATTGTGGCCGTGAGACAGGGACTCGACATTGGAACTCGCCGAGCAGCGCTTATTAGTGTGGTTGGATGGTTGCCGCTGCAAACAGCAATTGGCTTTGTGCAGGTATTGGAGCAGAAACTCGTTCAATCCTAACTTGCTCCCCGATCGACTAAATAGCGATCGGGTCATTTGAAAGCTCCTGTTCAAAAAATATACAACCTACGCAGAGTTTCGCGGGTATCCTGAAAGCGCTGTGTCTAAAAGTACCTTATGCAAGCGTTTCCAGATCCGGCGTCTGATGCCTCTGTTTTGGAGACAGGACTTACGGCAGTTAAACAAGAGGACTATCAGGGCGCGATCGCAGCCCTAGAGCAGTACTTAACCTCTACTGTTGAAAAAGATACTCCCAATAGCATCAAAGCTCAGATGGGATTGATCGTGGCATATTCGCGCCAGGATCGGATCGGGGATGCGATCGCGCTCTGTCAACCTCTCCACAACAGCCAAAATCGCAAGGTGCAAGATTGGGCAACTCGGATGCTAACCGAGTTGAGCAGCCAAGCTAAGCCGATCGAAACAGGATTCACTCTCCTAGAGGCTGTGCCCAAAGCCCCCCGACGCACTTTTGAACTGTCCTCTAACCATTCTCCCCAACGCCAATCTTCCCAACGCAGCCCCAAGATGACTGCGGCTCAAACTGAGACTCTTTCTTCAAGCACTCTTTCTTCAAGCAAGATACCCCTAACCCTCAAAACGCTTCCCTCTTCTAGTCCTTCATCACATTCCACGCCCCACAACACTCATCTTTGGCGCAACGCTGGGCGCTCCCAACGCTGGCAACCGTTAACTAAACTAAGCCCTGCTCGGCTGCAATGGGCAGAAATGGGTACGATCGCAGCCTTACTCTTGCTCATCTGCGGTTTATTTGCTTCAACTAGCGCCGTTCAAGTCCTGTGGCTGCGCTTTGCAACGAAGCATCTCAAGTGGTCAGCCTTTATTCCTCCAATCTCGACGCCATTTTGGTTCATTGTTCTGGCATTAGTGGGACTTTTCATCGCGTCGCCGTGGATTCTGGATGCTCTTCTCAAGTATTTGTACGGAATGCGATCGCTCTCGACGGCCTCTCTCGCCAAATACAGCGCTGAAACTCATCGATTGCTTCCTCGCTTTTCTCAACAGCACCATATTTCGCTACCCACCTTAGGACTCTTGCCAACGGAAGCACCTTTAGCGTTTACCTATGGTTCTCATCCCAAAATGGCACGAATTGTGGTCAGCCAAGGCTTGCTAGACCAGTTAGAAGACGATGAGATCGCGGCAGTCTACGCGGGTGAGCTTGCCCATATTGCCAACTGGAGTTTTGCTCTCATGTCGCTTGTTGCGGTTGTGATCCAGCTTCCCTACGTGCTGTACTGGCAAGCAGCAAGGCTTAGCGATTGGATGCAGCAGCGTGCCCGCCTTGGGCAGAAAGAGAATCAGTGGATTGCTCTGCTATTAAAGGGTGGAGCGACGGTCATTGCGATCGCGTCCACAACCAGCTACGGCATTTTTCGTCTGTTACGTTGGTCAGGGCTATGGCTTGCTAAAGCGCGAATTCGATATAGCGATCGCGCCGCCTGTAATCTCACTGGCAACCCAAACGGGCTAGCGCGAGCCGTCTTGAAAATTGCGATCGCAACCACTCAAACCATTCAACAGCACAGGCAAACAGATTATCTACTTGAAGGATTTGAATTATTGTCGCCCATCGGCTACCGCAATGCGCTACACATCGGCAGTGTGACGGATCAAACCGCATTGAAACCGCGGCTGCTCTGGGATCAAATCAATCCCGATCGACACTGGTTAGCTCTTAATAATTCGCATTCACTCATGGGTGAGCGCTGCCAGCAGTTAATGCATTACGCCAACTACTGGCAGCTAGAACCGGAAGTAGAGCTAGAACCCTCTCCTGAGCTAATAAGAAGCAAAATTTGGCTGCAAGGTGCGCCGCTTTGGGGAGTTGGAATTGGAGGTGCGATCGCGCTTTTGCTCTGGCTAACTGCTCATCTTGCGTATCGCTTAGGGCATCAACAGCTCAACTGGTTAGCCACCGACTACAGGCTGTTTTTCAGTTTTACGCTCATGGGCTTTGGTATTGGCACAATTCTGCGCTTCAACTCATTTTTTCCAGACCTCCACTCTGTCGAAGGATCTGCTCAGGCATCAGAACAAACCGCCCTTTTGCCACTGATCATCCAACCTGACGCGGCTCCGGTCGATAGTCATCCGATTCGGCTAACCGGAACCTTACTGGGACGAACCGGAGTTGGAAATGCGTTAGCACAAGATTTACTCTTGCAAACCTCAGACGGGTTGATTTCACTGCATTATCTGTCTCAACTGGGTGCAATTGGAAATTTGCTGCCACAACCGACTCGTCCTCAAGATCTGATTCAGCGATCGGTTGTAGTTACAGGTTGGTTTCGCCGAGGCGCAACACCTTGGGTTGATGTAGCCACGATTAGATCTGAAAAAAAGGGCAGATCTGAAAGGGGACAGAGTTGTCGGAGCGGTCATCAAAGTTGGTCTGCCCTTCTCGCGGCGATCGCAACCTTAATCGGCGTTCTTCTCATCCTATAGGGGCATCTTCATGAACAATAGTTGCGATTGTGCAGCTAAAAATATAACATTTCTTTACAGAAGTCTGATACTCCGGGCATGGCTCAGTTCAGTAGTGTCCTTAGCGATTGAGTTCGCGGATACAGTCTTGATCTCAAGACTTCGGTATCAGAATCTCCTCCCAACACAGCAAATTTACCAGTCGCTTTTTCTGCGGCTGGTTTTTATTGACAGATAACGGTAAGTGATCGCTTTAATACAACTTCTTTGTAACCTAGTTGTTTTGTAGCCCATTGAGAGATTTATTTTGAGTAGGAACTCTAAATCCGAATGGTATTCTATGCTCTTGGGCGGAAATCCGTTTTCAAATCTGTTTTGCAGTAAGTCCGCGTGATACCTTTAGAAGTGGCATGAATATCCTGGGGACGCGATCTGTATGGGAATGCAGAACCGCAATCCTCCAGTAGTGACCAAACACTCAGATAGTCCCGCTTTACATTTACCTATTTCCGGTTTCTAGATGAAGCGACGTGAGATAGTGACTAAGCGGCTTTATTCAAATCGACTATGTGTGCTGTTGCGGTTGGCGAGAGGAGGAAGTTCGTGATAACGAGGTCTACCTAGTCTATCCTCAGCCAATAGCAAGGAAGTGTTATTATCCAACGCGGCTCATTGGGTCGGCGCAGTGTATTAGGATCAAGGTCTGGAGGTGTTGCGTATGTCAGTTCGGTTATATGTGGGCAATTTGCCCGAAGATCTCACTAAACAAGAATTAGAAACGGTATTTGCAGATGCGGGTGAAGGCGTAACAGCAAAAATCATCACAGATCGCAAAACTGGTAAATGTCGCGGATTCGGGTTTGTCACTGTTAAAAGTGATGAGCAAGCCGATGAAGTCATTGAGAAATACAATGGCACCACGATCAAGGAGAACGCGATCAAGATTGAAAAGGCGTTGCCTCGTGCCAAAGGTGAAGCTGAAGGCGCTCCTGCTGAAGGAGCAGCGCCTGCCAGCAGTACAGCATCTGGCGGTAAGCGCAAAAGCAACAACACGGCTAATGCAAATGCCAATAACAATAAGTCCCGCCGTAGCGGTGCGCCTGAGTCAGACTCCGTACAGCCCGATCCTCGTTGGGCACAAGATCTTGAGAAGCTAAAGCAGCTTTTAGCCGCCCAAACCAGCAATTCTTAACGAGCAATGTCTTACCCTAATGGCTAAGAGTTGTTGACTTCATTGCCAGGTTTCAAGCGACTACTTTAAGCGCTTATTTTGAAACACCTACTAACCTTGAGGGTGAATTTTTCATTCCGAGGTTAGTGGGTGTTTATTGCATCGGTTAAAATATTTGCGGAAACTGCTGAAGTGCAGAGCCTGCTAAGAGGGGCATTCTGAAGCCTGCTAGTCTATATCAACGCAGGCGATGAATCGGCTCAGTCAGGAAGCATTTAACATTCTTCAAATCGAGATTCAGACTCACATGAGTCGGGATTTAGCATGGCAAGTTCAGCGAGAAATTGTGCTTCGACGCTTAGAGAAGTTGACGCTTCAAGAGGGCACTCCCCTTGGTCATGCCGACCTTCGAGATGCGATCGTTGATCTACTCCCTGACTTTAAAGAGAAAGCTATTCGAGCTGCCGCGATCGCGAATCGCCCGCCTTCGTCCCGTTGGACAGGAATAAAGCTTGGCATTCCGTTCAAAGTCCGATTAGCGCTGATGGCGTTAGGCACGACGATCGGTGGAGTCTTGATCGCCAATCTGCCGATTCCAGCCATTCGGTTTCCGGTGGCTCAAGCGGCTCCTTTTCTGCTGACACCGAGCTATGTCAGTATGGACCATCACTATCGTCGGGCGATCACACTGGTAGAGCAAGCCGATCAGTTGGTCAATCAATCCACCGCGTTTGAGGATTTGGAGTTGGGCAGCACCAAAGTAAAGGACGCTCAACAACATTTAGATGCCTTGCCAGTCTGGTTTTTGGGGCAGTATCCAACGGCATACTGTCAGTGGTCTAACTGTTACTGGCGGTTCACCCAAGATGAGTTTCGAGCAGCTCGCCAAGACGTAGCACGCATGGAGGCAACGCTGTTTCAAGAACACAATGCTCGCACCGAGTTAGTCAAGGCAGAACAGGCATTAGCAGACGCTAAGCAAGCCTTGCAGCAGGCGAAAGGAGCAGAGCGACGTAAAACGATTTCTGAATGGCAAGGGGCGATCGATAGCCTGGAGCAAATTCCATCCCAAACGTTAGCAGGTCGAATGGCTCAAGAAAAGCTGGTCGTTGCGAAGCGCGACTTTGAGCAAACAACCGGAGCAGAAGTTGCACATACGCTTTCGACAAATCTCATTGGAGCGGCAAAGCAATTTGCAACGGCTGCTCAGCATCCAGACCAAAAGCCGCCTCATGATGTGGGTCAACTTCGAGCCATTGAAGACTTATGGGAAGAGGCGATCGCGCCCCTAATTAAAATTTCTGAACGTGATGCCGATTATCCTGAGGCTCAAAAACTATTGGTGACTTACAAAAAAGCGCGGGCGTACGTCAAAATTCAACTTCAAGCGGAGGAAGAATCTACTCGCGCTTATGGTAAAGCTCAGCAGTTAACGCAGCAATTGATGACAAACGCAGAAAATCCGTTCACGATGAATCGCGCTCAAGTTTCTAGCCGATTGCAGACGATCATCCAAGAGCTTGAAAAGGTAAAACAAGGTACAACACCCTACACCGATGCACAAACACTCATAGAATCTGCCAAAAAACGGCTGAATTAGCGGACGACAACCGCCTAAAATGCTATGTAACGAAATGCAATGCGTGAGGTAGCCATGGCAGTTAAGAAAGGCGATATGGTTCGAGTGGTGCGGGAAAAGCTAGAAAACAGTTTAGAAGCGCAAGCGAGCGACCCCCGCTTTCCGTCCTACATTTTTGAGACTCAAGGCGAAGTAATCGAAACCAAAGGCGACTATGCCTTTGTCAAGTTCGGCATCGTTCCGACACCCAATGTTTGGCTCAAATTCGATCAGCTTGAACCGTTTAAAAAATAAGGAGCACTTGCAGCGATCGCATTCTCCCTACGATCGCCTCTTTCTGAACAATCGTTAAATCACTCCAGCGAAAATGCTCACCCTCTATATCAGGACGTTAAACTTGCGTTAGATACCCAAATTCGTAGTTTGTGAAGCCTTCACGCTCCCAAACTACGAACTACGCAGTACAACTTATGGCATCTTGTACACAGGTCCAAGTAACCGTGATTGGTGCAGGCAATGTTGGCAGTTCGCTCGCTCAGCGCATTGCCGAAAAAGATTTAGCGGATGTAGTTTTGCTCGATGTGGTGAGCGGGCGTCCTCAAGGACTAGCGTTAGATTTGATCGAAGCGCGAGGCATCGAACGACACAATCGAAAAATCAGTGGAACGATAGATTACACAGACACTGCCAATTCAAGCGTAGTGGTAATTACCGCTGGATTGCCGCGTAAGCCCGGTCTCAGTCGCGATGACTTGCTGCTCACCAATGCCAAGATTGTGCGAGACACGGTGAGAGGTGCGATCGCGCACTCTCCCGACGCTGTGTTTGTGATCGTCACGAATCCCCTAGACGTGATGACCTATCTCGCTTGGAAAACCAGCGGTCTTCCCGCTCATCAAGTCATGGGCATGGCAGGCGTTCTCGATTCTGCTCGATTTCAAACCTTTATCGCAATGGAGCTGAATGTGTCTGCCGCTGATGTCCACGCGACGGTTTTGGGTGGACACGGCGATCTGATGGTTCCTTTACCTCGCTATTCCACCGTTGGCGGCATTCCTATCACAGAACTAATGGATCAAGCGACGCTCGATCGTTTAATCGATCGCACCCGGAATGGTGGGGCAGAAATCGTTGAGTTGATGCAGACCGGAAGCGCCTTTTTTGCACCTGCATCCTCTGCGGCCCTGATGGTAGAAGCCATTCTTCACAATCAATCCCGTCTGCTGCCCGTCGCGGCTTACCTGCAAGGAGAATACGGTCTAAACGATGTCTTCATCGGCGTTCCGTGTCGAATTGGTTGTCAAGGCATTGAAAACATTCTGGAGATGCCGCTTACAGAGTCAGAACGAGAGGCACTGCATCGCTCGGCTCAATCCGTACGGCAGAACGTCGATCGGGCACTGGAATTGTTAGGAAACACCTAAAAACTTTTCTCAGGTCTTCTCCTAAGAAGGAGTTGCGATCAGGCGCAACAAGGCACACTAAAGCTGATCAAGCTATTTTCAATAGTACACCCAACCATGAGAAGACAGTGGATCGGTTGTCTGATTGGTTTATTGGGCATTACAACGGTAAGCTACACCTACTCGCTAGTTGCCGCCACTCCAGAAGAAATGCTGCGTCGCCCGTTTGCCTGTCCTGACCAGCCCAGTGTTGCCGCAAAAAACTTTCAAGTCCTCAGCGTCCGAAAGTGGGAAAAAGGAATCGTTGCGCTTTACCGTGGAGCCTGTCCAACTCAGGAAAAAGGATTTGCCAGTGAGCCGAGAACTGACAAATCAGTTCTCAGTTACCGCGTGGTGAAACGGGCGGGGGCAGAATGGCAAGCGATCGGAAGCGGCAATCATTGGAGTGATGAGTCTCGATCGACTTCAGAGTTGATTGACTACGGCGTTGGCAAAACCTCGGAGAATGGGAATCAATCGTCAGAACGTCGTGCCGCAAACCAGTACGCCGTCTTTTTTGGACAAGTGCTTTCGCCAAAGGTCTCTGCGATCGAGGTGACGTTTAACAATGGCAAGATTCTAAGAGATAGTACTACTGATGGTCTATTTCTACTCGTGTCGTCGGGCGCAACCCAAGTCTGCGATGTGCGCGTTTTAGGGGCTGACAATCAGATTTTGCAGCGAGATGAAATTGACTTTCCAAACTCTGAAGCAGCCCAAAGTGACACTTGTCAACCGATTTCGGGGCGCTTGTAAGCTCATATCAGTCTGCTATTTGCTAGAAGAAACACGCAGCTTAAGTTATCTACTCAAACTTTTCACTATCTACCAATGATTAAACTTTCTATACAAAAAGGCGACCCCCCATAAGTAGAACCCTAACAGTTCTTAAGGAAGCCGCTCTATTTTCAACTAGTCATTCAGAGATTTACTCTTGAATGCGGAACCCGGGACTTGAACCCGGAAGTCCTTGCGAACACTAGAACCTGAATCTAGCGCGTCTACCAATTCCGCCAGTCCCGCTTGAACGCTTTACGCATCAGAATCTCCTACTATGCTTTATGTCAGCCAGTTTGTCAAGGGTTACTCCCCTCAAGTTCTAAAGCAAGCACCTCTCACCTTAGAAAGGGTATTTGATTGCTGCCAACTGATAGTCTGGACATCTGCCAAGTTTCCGGTAGAATCAAAACCAAATTTAAAGTTGTTGTAAGAATGTTGACCCAGGAGGACGGACCCATTACTTCGGCGATTAGCTTATCTCATTCTCATTCTTCATCTGAAGAAGATAGTCCTGTGCTTCAAATTTGGGGTAAAACGCCTCTCAAAGGGCAAGTTACCATTAGTGGCGCGAAGAACTCAGCACTCGTGCTACTAGCAGGGTCTTTGCTTTGCTCCGGGACCTGCCGATTGCGAAATGTTCCTTCTCTTGTAGACGTTTCGCGCATTTGTGAAATTTTGGTGGCGTTGGGTGTGAAAGTCACTCGCCAAGATAATGCCCTCGTCCTCAATGCGGCTGATTTAACTAGCTCCAAGGCTCCTTACGAGTTAGTGAGTCAGTTGCGAGCAAGTTTCTTTGTAACAGGTCCATTGTTGGCGCGTCTAGGAGTGGCACGAGTACCATTACCCGGCGGCTGCTCGATTGGCGATCGCCCTGTCGATCTTCACGTTAAGGGTCTGCAAGCCCTGGGCGCGGAAGTTCAAATTGAGCATGGCATGGTGAATGCCTATGTTCGCGGCGGACGCAAGCGGCTGACGGGCGCACGTATCTATCTCGACTTCCCCAGCGTTGGGGCAACCGAAAATATCATGATGGCGGCGACGCTTGCTGAGGGTGAAACCATCATCGAGAATGCAGCACAGGAGCCAGAAGTCGTTGATTTAGCAAACTTCTGTCGAGCCATGGGCGCACGCATTCGCGGCGATGGCACAAATCGGATTGTGATCGACGGCGTTCCAACGCTCCACGAAGCTGATTATATGGTGGTTCCTGATCGCATCGAAGCAGGCACATTTCTGATTGCTGGAGCGATCACACGATCGGAAATTATGCTCTCACCCGTTGTTCCCGATCATCTAATGGCCGTGATTGCCAAACTGAAGGAAATTGGCATCAGCGTCGTGTCAGACGCTCCAAATCAACTGCGAGTTATCCCCTCTGCTTCCCATACTGGAACCGATATTGAAACGCTTCCCTTCCCTGGGTTTCCCACCGATATGCAAGCCCCGTTTATGTCCTTGCTGACCTTGGCAGAGGGAAATTCAATGGTATCAGAGACACTGTTTGAGAATCGTCTTCAGCATGTGGCAGAACTGAACCGGATGGGAGCTGATATCAAGATGAAGGGCAACATTGCGATCGTTCGAGGGGTTGCAAAACTTTCTGGTGCGCCTGTCTTAGCAACTGATTTGCGGGCTTCGGCAGCACTTGTTGTGGCAGGCTTAGCCGCAGAAGGCATGACGACAATTCAAGGGTTACACCACCTCGATCGCGGCTATGAACATCTTGAAGACAAGCTGCGCGGCTTAGGAGCCAAACTACAACGGGTTCAGGATACTTCCGCTCCAGTCCTTGAGAGTTTAGCAGCACCAACGATCGTATCTTCTGCTCCGATTCAATCCGCAACCTAGTCCTTCGTCAGACTAGGCATGAGGGATCAAGTAGATCCTGATTTTTTCATCATCCTTCATCCCTCGCTTCAAAACTGACAGACTACTAGGCCCAGACTGGTAGACCCAAGCTGGGAGTGTTGCGTTTGCTTGCTCGTGCAAGCCGTAACTCTCCCTTTCTGGTTTCCTTCTCGCTATACTGAGCGGTAAGGTTGTCTACGGTTGAGTATGTCTTTCCCAAAGTCTCTTTTGATTGGTTTAAAGGCGGATCAGTTTCGTCACCCCTTAGATTTAGAGGCAACAAACTCGCTCAAACAGTTGCCTGGATTAGATCTGATTATCCGAAATCTGTTAGGACCTGTAGCGGAACAGTTTTTTTATCTAGAAAATATTGCTTCAAGCATTTTAGTGGGAGAACAACAGCTTCCTTGGCTGCACAAGCTGTTGATCGAAGCCTGTCGGGTGCTGGACTTAGAACCGCCTCAACTGTACGTTCGTCAGCATCCGGTTCCCAATGCCTATACGTTTGCAATGCGGGGTAAGCAACCCTTCATTGTGATGCACACCTCCTTGATCGAGCTGCTGACTCCTGAAGAAATTCAAGCGGTAGTTGCGCATGAACTAGGACATTTGAAATGTGATCACGGCGTTTATCTGACTCTGGCAAACATTCTCGTCTTGGCGGCAGGTCAGTTGCCGGGCGGAACGCTGATCACTCAAGGATTGCAAACTCAGATCATGACGTGGGTAAGATGTGCAGAATTCACCTGCGATCGCGCCGCGCTGCTCGCCACCCAAGATCCAAGAATCATGATGTCGGTGCTGATGAAACTCACAGGAGGCTCGCCCTCGCTTGTGGGCCAACTCAACCTAGACGCTTTTATTAATCAAGCTCGCGCCTACGACGAGGTCAGCAAAACTGAAATCGGAGACATGCTGAAGCAACTGCAAACCGCGCAACTGAGCCATCCGGTTCCGGTGCTGCGGGCAAGAGAAATTGATGATTGGGCGCGATCGCAAAACTATCAAAGCTTGCTTCAAACGCGCTCTATGGGTTATGATAGTAAAGCGCAATCCAAGGGCGGATGGCGAAACTGGTAGACGCACCACACTCAAAATGTGGCACCGAAAGGTATGGGAGTTCGATTCTCCCTCCGCCCATTTCAACTAGAGGAGAGTTATATATGGCTCGACAGCTAAAGCGATGGGAATCTCCCCGCCACGAAGGGCGAAACGATAAAGGTCGCGGCGGTTCTGCCAGGCAACGCCAGCTGAAGAAACGCACTCAGGCACTCCGCCGAAAACTTCAAAACGGCTCCACACCGAATCAACAGGGGAAAGAGAATTTAACTCTTTCCCCTAATTTTTTGGCGGCATGAGAAAAGTATTGTCAGATTCACGTTACAGTGATTCAGTTAACATTCCCAAGATTGTTTGATCGTGGATTATGAAACCGCGTGCCGCTTACTGATCGATCAAAGCGACGATAATCTAAACGCTGATACGTTTCTGGCTCGGTTGCGTCAGGACAAGTCCCCCGTTCCTGGTCAAGTCACTTCGATACTGCTGGCGTTAAAGGTGGTGTCTGAAGGATTGAAGGGACAAACCCACATTGATCGCAACCTTGCGAATGCCTTGTTTCTCCTCTCTAGTGAAGGTAGACGCTTATTTGATGCTGGACTGCGCAGAAGTTTAGACTGTCCGCCATTGTTGAATGAAGACCTCGAACGAATTGCGATCGCTGTTAAAACGATTTTCTCTGGAGTTTGATGCCACGAGCCAAGATAACATTCCCAGTTGAAGTGAAATAAAGAACCGCTCTGATCGCAACTCTACGCGATCGCGATCAGAGGAGTCTTCTAAATGAAGCCATTAGCCTGCATTTAGAGCTGCATTAATAGATAGAGAAGTGCAAACTGTTTTAGCTAGATTATCGCTACACCTCTCATCATCGACCTTGCACAAATCGAATTAGCGCCACCACAATCCAACCCAAGATGGCATACACCACCATTGCAATCAAGACGTTGACATCAAAAATATTAGCGGCATCGCCGGATGTTGGGCTAACAAACAAAGTCGAGAATGGCGCAACAAACGGAGCAGAAAGATCGTAGATCACCTGTGCAAAGGAGTTTCCGCTATTTGCTCCAGTCACGCGCAGCAAAAAGCGCAGTCCAAGCAGAATCTCTAGCAATCCGACTAGTAAACAAACGCCGTTGATGAGCCAAATTAAGGAAGAGTTGCGTCGAGCCAATTCTAACCGACGCTCTTCCTGCCGGAGCCGAAACGCCTCTTCTTCACGCTGAAGCCCTCGCTGACGAGCAAGGTTATCTGGGTCATAGGGGTCGCGGCTCATAAATCGTTCTCCACTTTATAATTTTAGATAGGAATCATCTCTGTAGTTGATGGAGGGATGAGACTTTTTATTACATGCTATACGGATATCCGAAAAAGGATCTCTTTGCCAATTGACCCATAGGAGGAGGCAAAGACGTGCTGCTCTATCTTTCGGTAGAGCGCTCGCTAAAGGGAAGTTGCATTGAAGAATACTTTGTAGTACTTCAATGCAAAAAATTCTAAACACAAAAAAGGAGGTCAATTACGACCTCCTGCCAATGCTCAGAGTTAGCAAAATTAAATGGCTTGACTAGCCTATCTTCACAAGCTATGCAAGACCTGTATTTGCTCCAGGTCTACCCGTTGCTAATTCAACCTTGACGATCTTGCCGCCCATTTTCTGAATTCGCTGCTGCTCCCTAAACCAGTTTTCGTAAGGAACCAATTTGGTAAAAAACGTATTCTGCAATTCCCGCTGGGTGCGGATGCGGGTCTGGCTAGGAACGCACGCAGTAACCTTGAACATTCTCATGGATCTTCTTCTCTCCTGAAGTAGGCTAAAACGGGGATGAGGGGTGCTTTACGGCAACACTTTGAAGGGAAGGTTGAGGGATGAACACCACTCAACTGCCCAATAGATGAAAATTAGAAAATTCTGAAAAATAATTGTCGAGATCACACTGCTGAGAGTGACTTAACAAATCTCAAAACAATTACACAATTGTTTGTTTGGTTAAACCAAATTCTTGTTTAAAAGGTTGGAAGTCAAGAGTCAACTTTAAATCGCTAAAACTAAAAATCCTACAAATTAGGTCAATCAGCCTTTGACGATTTAATATTCACTCCGGACTTCCAAACCCTTAGAGAACGCTAATTGCTAACTGCAAGTAGCCTTCATTAGCTCAAGCCAGAGCAGATATAGTCGAAGTAAACGCCCATTTCCTTACCGGCATCAGCACCAACCAAGCCAGAAGTCACTTCTTTCATCGCTTGGATCGACTGAACAGTAGCTGCAATGGGTACACCCAAGGAGTTGTAGGTTTCCTTCAAGCCGTTGAGAACGCGCTCATCGAGAATGGAAGGATCGCCCGCCAACATTGCATAGGTGGAGTAGCGGAGGTAGTAGTCGAGGTCGCGGATGCAAGCTGCATAGCGACGGGTGGTGTACATGTTGCCGCCGGGACGAGTAATGTCCGAGTACAACAAGGACTTCGCAACTGCTTCCTTGACGATCGCGGCAGCGTTAGCGCTAATGCTGGTAGCTGCACGAACGCGCAGTTCGCCCGTTGCAAAGTAGCCCTTAAGCTTTTCGAGAGCGGAAGAATCCAGGTACTTACCCTGAACGTCAGAAGTGTTGATTACAGAAGTAATTGCGTCTTGCATGTCTAAATTCCCGTAAGTCGCGTAATAGTGATCAAAAGAATCCGGTTAACAGCAGTGGCATAGGCCAATTACTGCATTGCACCGATTACATAGTCAAAGTAAGCACCAGCTTCAGACGCGTCTTCACCAGACAAGAGAGAAGCGGCAACGTTCTTCATTGCGCGAACGCCTTCTGCAACAGCAGGAATCGGGGTTCCCAAGGAGTTGTACATTTCCTTGACGCCCACGATACCGATTTCTTCGATCGGGGTTACATCGCCGGAAACGACTCCGTAGGTGACCAAACGCAGATAGTAGTCGAGGTCACGCAAGCAGGTTGCGGTCATTTCTTCGCCATAAGCGTTACCGCCGGGGGAAACCACATCGGGGCGCTTTTGGAACAGTTGGTCGCCAGCTTGCTTAACGATGCGCTCGCGAGAGTCGGTCAAGGTCTGAGCGATGCGTAGGCGTCTTTCACCCGTGGTGACAAAGCCTTTGATCCGATCCAATTCACCGGGGCTGAGATAGCGAGCCTCAGCGTCAGCGTTCACGATTGACTTCGTGACAATACTCATTGATGGATTCCTCCGAAAGAATGTAACCGACTGTGTTTAAACGGGAGTTCCCCAAATGGCTGGTTAAGTCTATTTACTGAGAGCCACCCCTATTTCCTGAGAATCCAGTCAACAGGTTTTGGTCCGGAAATACTTAACATATTGCCTGACACCCCTTCCTGGTGATCTTGGCTATGCAAGCGTTTCAACTTAACTACCTTCCGCAATCATTCTGCG
Organism: Myxacorys sp.; assembly: GCF_059501405.1. Lineage (NCBI taxonomy): Bacteria > Bacillati > Cyanobacteriota > Cyanophyceae > Leptolyngbyales > Leptolyngbyaceae > Myxacorys > Myxacorys sp. Next base: position 10,362 of record NZ_JCACCM010000002.1, on the reverse strand, counting down.
GCATTTTGTTCACCTTCCTCGTCGTTCCGCAACATTTTTTAATGATTTTCCTCAGCATTGAGGTAGAGGGGGATCTTTCTTTGTGGAGAGGTTGTTACACGGTTGAATTCGCTATGGTTTTGGGCTAGTTGAGCTTACGAAGCATTCAAAGCTAGCCGGTTTAAAGTCCGCTCTAGATTTCAAAATAATCTACGACTACTTGAGCGATCGTAGAATTTCCATCTTTAGCAAGCGGCGCTGATTGACGAGGCGGGTTCATCGGTTGAGTTAGAAAATCCCAGTTTCCTTTGAAGAAGTCATCGGGCGTAATGATTTGGTGAGCAGCATAATTTTGAATGCCTTCAAGCAAAATTGGAGCTTCGGCAAATCCTTCACGAGTGAGGCTGATGATCGGCACATCAAAGCGGCAGGCTTCCGAGAAGGTGCTGTAGCCAGGCTTGGAGATGAGACGACCCGACAAGGGCATGAAATCGATCGGACGATAAAAGCGATCGTCAATTTTGATTAAATTTGAAAAGTCTGGAGCCGACAGATCGAAACAGATAAACGTCCAGTCAGGAAAGTGCTGAACATTCTCATAGGGAATGCGATCGAGTCCTAACCCGCCAAACGTCATCAGCACGATGTTTTCTTTCGGCGTTTCTTCTAACCCAAATTTGGATTTTAGTTCAGCTGCATCCACGCGCGGATTAACCCCCGTTAAACCAACATCTTCAACAGAGGGAAAAGCGCTCATCGCTTCGTGGAAGGGCATTCTGAACAAGCGATCGCACTGACTAAAACATTCGCCAATCCAATCCGACATTTCAACAAATTCGCCGCCCCAATCGCGGTAGATGAAGTCCCAGCCAAAGTTGCCCATCATCCATCCTGGGACGCCTGCGGCTTTTGCCATCGGAGCCGCTAAGGGCGGAATGTCGCCTAGGACAAGACCAACGCGGTTTTGTTTAAGAAACGTCACTTCGGACGCAATCAGCGATCGCTGTTGGTCTCGAATTTGTTTTAACCTGGTCAGCGTGGCGGGTTTGTCCATCGTGAGACTATCGCTTTGCACCACGCCAACATCAAACCCGCGAGGACGATGAATGAAGTCGCCGGGAAGGTAAGCTTCGAGAACCGAGCGAGGGGCAGTGGTTGCCAGAATTAGAACCATGTCTGGGGCAAGCCGTTGGATTTCAGCCGCGATCGCGGCGGCACGAGTTGCATGACCGAAACCGTGGTTTGTGATGGCGAGATAGAGAATGGGTTGGGGCATGGAAAAAGATTAGAATGAGGCGGCTGAAATGAGGGTGCGAAATTGTGAAGAGACGTTTCGGCGAAACGTCTGTACGGGGTTGCGTTGATCGATGATTTGTCGCAGTTATTGATTGAGCTGGTACGAGATTAGGTCAATTAGAGCATCTATTTCAGATTCGGTCGTGAAATAGTGAACGCAGGCGCGAATGCAGTTTGGATTGAGAATTGTGCGAACAAAGCAATCTTTTTCTTCTAAAAATTGCACTAAAGATTGGTGCTTTCCACTGTCGATTTGGAAGGAGATTAAGCCTGCTTCAGGAGGAGAAGTTTTGAGACAGGTGACGTTGGGAAGATCGGTTAGCCGTTGCCAAAGATAAGCGCTGCGATCGCAGAGCAATCGATACCGTTCTTCGGCGGGGGCGAATTGGGAATGTAGCGCGATCGCGCTACGCAGTCCGGCATACAGGGGAACTGCAGAGGTGGCAATTTCGTAGCGACGCCCGTCAGATTGATACGATACTGGATCGCCTGCTGCATTGGTAATCACGCTGCGCCAACCGATGAATGTCGGATTCAATTGTGCTTCGGGACGCACATACAACCCACCCACTCCCGCCGGGCCGCACCACCACTTATGTCCAGTAAACGCATAAAAATCTGCTTCTAAGTGGGTTAAATTTAACGGCAAAACGCCGACCGATTGAGCCGCATCGACTAACACCCGAATCTGCTGATCAGCAGAGAATTCATGACACACCTTTACGATTTCAGCCAAGGGTAGAACTTGCCCAGTATTCCATAGGATGTGGCTGAGAACGACTAACCGAGTTTTGGGCGTTAAATGCTGTTGAATGGTTGAGACCGGATCGCCTGAATTCAACGTGTTTAACAGCGGACAAATTGAAACGTCTAGCTCAAATCGGCGCTGGAGTTCGCGGACAGCGGCAATGATGCCTTGATGCTCGCAATCGGTCATCAAAATCTGATCGCCGGGTTGCCAGTCCATGCCCCACAGCGCAATATTGCACCCGACAGATACATCTTCTGTCAACGTAATGGTGTCTGGAGTGGTGCCGAGTTCTTGCGCGATCGCGCTTCTCGTTTGACTCGCCTCTTGGCTCAACCAGCCGTTCACAGCCCCTGAAAACGGCCCTGCCTTTTGAATATAATCTTGAGCGTCGATGATGGCCGTGATCGCGCTTCTTGGCATTGGGCCTTGACCGCCGTAGTTAAAATACGCCTTTTCCCCTAAATAGGGAAAGCGCGATCGCAGGAGTTCTATCTCAGGTGTTGCTGAAGAAACACTTGTCATTCGAGGTTGTGCTTTAAACTAAACAAATCAATACTAATTGTTAGCGATTGAGATTAATCGTCTTCACGCATCTCGCTTCAAGTCTTCGTCTGTTTTAGCTAATTTCTGTTAGTTTATAGGCATGTTTCTAACTGCTGACCTCCTACTGAACTATCAACGATGCAGCCGTCGAGCGTTCCTCGATACCTTTGGAGATGCTCAGCACAAAGATCCTCCAAACGATTATCTGGCAAAGTTAATTCAAGACAGTACCGCGCATCGACGCCAAGTGCTAGAGAGCCAAGCCTATCGGCGACCGAAGTATGCCAGCGGAGATTGGATAGCTGGAGCGCAAGAAACGCTGAAGTTGATGCAAGAAGGGGTGGAGTGCATTTCGCAAGGCGTTCTTACGACAGAGGATGAAGGAATTACACTTGTTAGCATTCCTGACTTGCTGATCAAGCAGCCAGGCTATTCAGTGTTTGGCGATTGGCTGTATGTGCCAACGGATGTGAAGCTGAGCAAACGACCGAAGCAGGAATATCAAATTATTGCGGCGTATCATGTGATGGTGTTGGCTGCAGTTCAGCAAGAGTGGTGTGAAACGGCATGGCTGCAACTGCGAGGACGAGGACTGTTTGAGGTCGATCTGTGGGAAGCGGTTCCCCGAATGCAGGAGATTGTGAATGGTTGTCTTGTCGCTCTGAGGCAAGCGCAAGAGCCAGAAGTATTCATCTCTCGCAGCCGCTGTAGTTTATGTCATTGGTATAGCCATTGTTATGCGATCGCGAAGTCCAATCATCATCTCTCATTGCTGCCTGGGGTGACTCAAAGCCGCTACGCGCAACTCCAAGCTCTCAATCTGACCACCGTTGAAGCCTTGGCTCACACATCACCTACGCTGTTAGAACCCTTGGCAGGATTCGGGCGCGAAACGGCTTATAACCTTGTAAGGCAAGCCCGATCAACGCTCTACAATTCAGCGCTGCTGGACGAGGGTTTAGCCTACGGTTCCGGTCACTTCTACGCTCAATCGATTCCAACGGCTCCGATAGAACTTTACTTTGACATTGAAGCTGAGCCAGGACTGAATCTCGCTTACCTTCACGGCATATTAGTGGTTGACCGAATAAAACAAACTCAAACGTTTCATCCCCTGCTTGCCGAAGCTCCAGACCAAGAACCGATAGTGTGGCAACAATTTTTAGATTTAGTGTGGGCGTATCCTGATGCGCCCATTTTTCATTTTTGCCCCTACGAGACGCAGACGGTTGAGCGGCTTGGCAAACTGTATGAGACACCGGATGAATTGATTCGACCGTTGCTGAGCCGATTTGTGGATTTGCACGATCGCGTGACTCAAACGGTGACGCTTCCAGTCGAGAGCTATGCGCTTAAGCATATTGCTCGCTGGATTGGGTTTGATTGGCGCGATTCGACGGCCAATGGAGCGCAGTCCATCTATTGGTATGCCCAGTGGTTGGAAACGCGCGATCGCAAGTATTTAGATTCGATTTTGATTTACAACGAGGATGACTGTCGCGCCACGTATGTCGTTAAAGAATGGCTGACGGCCTTTCTAGAAAGTGCGATGGGAGCTTCGACGCTTCAAAGAATGGCGGAAGAAGGCGCAGCGTGAGTTGCTGATTGCCGAGTTAATAGCGGCTAAAGTTTCTTGCCGAGAATTACTAAGTTTCGTTCTTCTGCACCAAACCGAGCGACGGTAGGCAGATAACCCCATTGCTGAAAGCCAAACTGCTTGAACAGAGTTACACTCGGGACATTCTCAGCAAAGATGAAGCCGAGCAGTGTTGTGATCTGTAGAGTTGGACTGAGTGCGATCGCATGCTCCAATAAGGCTTTGCCAATGCCTTGACGCCGATAGGGATCGGCAACATAAACGCTCAATTCCACTGTTTCTGCATAGGCGGGTCTGCCATAAAACGAGCCAACGCTGAGCCAACCCGCAATCTGCTCATCAATTTGCATCACCCACAAAGGACGCTGGCGTGACCGATTGCGTAGCCAAGCGAGGCGACTTTCAACAGTGACCGGCTCGACATCGGCAGTGACAATGCGACTAAGAATAGTGCTGTTGTAAATCGAGACGATCGCAGGTAAATCGGCTTCGGTGGCATCTCGAATGGTTCTCATGGGCTGACCTGCTGAGAAATCCACGTTAGGTAGGGCTGCGAGCCAGCCACAATGGGCACTGCAATAATTTCTGGCACTTCGTAGGGATGAATTTGCCTAATCTTGGTTTCTAGTTCCTTGAAGCGACTCAGTTCCGATTTAATCAGTAGCTGCCACTCTTGGTCGTGGTGGACTTCTCCTTGCCACGTGTAAACCGACTGAACAGGAAGAATCGTTGCACATGCGGCGAGTTTTGCTCCAATTAGGGTTTCAGCAATCATCTCTGCTTCTTGTTGAGACGGAGCCGTTACCAAAATTACTCCATAGTGTCCGGTTTGGTCTGACATGGGCAATTACAATAAAACCTAACGTTCTTCTGTAGTGTACAAAGCTGAGCGCGACGAATGCGATCGTTATGATGACTAGAAAAATTGTCCTGACTTTAGTGTGGATTGGATTTGTGGGCTATGCGTTCTTTCTGGCACCACCGAATCAGCCTGATACGTTTGATTTGATCAAAGATATGTCTACCGGGAAGATTGAGGGCATCAATCCATTGATTGTGGCGTTGTTCAACATCATGGGTGTGCTGCCCCTGGCTTACAGTTGTCTAACGTTTCTGGACGGACGAGGACAAAAGATTCCGGCTTGGCTGTTCACTAGCGTCTCGTTTGGCGTCGGAGCCTTTGCACTGCTTCCTTATCTAATTTTTCGCCAACCGAATCCGACATTTCAGGGTGAAAAGAACTGGTTTTTGAGAATTTTAGATTCACGCATTACCGGAGCATTCGTTGCGATCGCGGCGATCGGGCTGCTCTTCTACGGCATTAGTCAAGGCAACTGGACTGATTTTGCGGAGCAGTGGCGGACGAGCCGGTTTATCAATGTCATGAGTCTGGACTTCTGTACCTTGGTTCTGTTGTTTCCAGTGTTGCTAAAAGATGACATGGCACGACGGGGAATTAAAGATCCGAAAGTCTTTTGGGTGGTGACATTAGTTCCGTTGCTCGGCACTCTCGCCTATTTAGCGCTGCGCCCTCCTACGATCGAGCAATCTCGCGCTCAGTCGCTTGAAACGACAAAGGTTGCCGCGTGAATGGACTGGCAAGCACCCCCGGATGAACTGACGCTAGAGCCGAATGACGTTCACATTTGGCAAGCCCGATTAGACGTTCCGCCCGCTCAGGTAAAGGTATTCGCGCAAACGCTGTCAGCCGATGAACACAAAAGGGCAAGGCGGTTCAAATTTGAGGTGCATCGTGATCGCTTCATTGCGGGACGCGGAATTCTGCGATTGCTCCTGTCCCGTTACCTCGGTTGTTCGCCGGACGGGTTGACGTTCGGCTACGCACTACATGGCAAACCGATGCTATTGAGTGTTCAGCGATCGCAATTCGATTCGCAGCCATCACAATTCGATTCGCAGCCATCACAATTCGATTCGCAGCCATCACAACTCGATTGTCAGCCATCACAATTCGATTCGCAGCCATCACAACTCGATTGTCAGCCATCACAATTCGATTCGCAGCCATCACAATTCGATTCGCAGCCGTCACATCTCGATTGTCAGTCATTACAATTTAATGTGGCGCACTCGCAGGACTTCGCACTGTATGCATTTAGCCGCGATCGCCTTGTCGGAATCGATGTTGAACAAATCCGACCCGTTGACAACCTAGAATCTCTCACTCGTCGCTTCTTCTTACCGAGCGAGCACGCCGCAATTTGCAGTGCAGATCCTGACGCTCAAGCCCGCTTGTTCTTCCGCTATTGGACGTGCAAAGAATCTTTTCTAAAAGCAACAGGCGATGGACTTGGAAAGCTTGGCGAATTAGAAATCGCCTTGCCAATGGCCCAAGCGGCTCAACTCAAACGATTGCCAGCCGACCAACAGATTCAGGATTGGCATCTTCAGGAATTGGACTTAGGAGAGTTTGTAGGCGCAATTAGCGCAAAGCGCAATTTAGAGAAAACCACTGCTACGTTACCAGGACAATCTTTGAATCTTCGACAGTTTAGCTTCTTCAGTTAGAGATATTAGCTCGGCGTCGCAATTCAACCCAGAAAACCATCCGTTACATCCGCTATCAAATCCGCTGCCACTTCGTTCTAGCCTCCCCCTGACGATTGAATCCGATAGACAGATTCATGGGAGCAATCCTTCATCGGTGTGATGCTGATCCTTAAACCACCATCGAATACTAAACGTATCTACATTATTAAGTTTCTAGATACATGGCAGTCGAATTTAAATTATTTGCACCTCGTAATCAGAAGGTTGCATTAGTTGGTTCATTCTCCGATTGGCAAGAGATTGCAATGCAGAAAGGAGAAGATGGATATTTCCGAACCAACATTGACCTAGAAGACAACGAGTATCAGTATAAATTTCGAGTGCAATCTAACAGCCCAAATTTAAAAGATCAGTGGGTTGAATTGAATGATCCCTACATGACCGAAATGGATCTGCAAACCGAAACGGGTGTTGTTCGCATCAAAGAAGGGAACCGAATATCAGACACGTATGTTTGGCAACACGACAATGCATCACTTCCTTCCAATGAAGAACTGATCATTTATGAAATGCACATCACCGATTTCTGCGGCGAAGGAGTCGATTTAGAAACGCCAAACAAATTTAAGCAAGCGGTTAAAAAACTAGACTATTTGAGTGACTTAGGGACCAATGCGATCGCGCTCATGCCGCTCACGGAATACGCCGGAAACTATCGCTGGGGCTACTCCGTTCGCTACTTCTTTGCCTTAGAAAGTAGCTATGGCAAACCCGAAGACCTGAAGCACTTCGTAGACGAATGCCACGTCCGCAACATCCGCGTCTTCCTAGACGGAATCTACAATCACACTGACGATCACAGCCCGCTCCTAAAAATCGATCGCGACTACTGGTACTATCACGATCGCCACTATCCTGATGACGATGCAAACTACTGGGGCCCTGAATTCAATTACGACAATTACGACGAAACGCGCAACATTCGTCCGACTTGGGAATTTGTTCGAGATGTTGTTCAATTCTGGATTCATGAATATCACCTCGATGGCATTCGCTACGACGCCGTTCGGCAATTGAACAACTACGACTTCTTCCAATGGCTATTTCATCAAATAGAATCGACTGTCAGTCACAAACCGTTCTATCAAATTGCCGAACACATTCCTGACACTGCCGATATCTGTAAACCCAACGGCATGTTTGATGGCTGCTGGCACGAGAGTTTCCGATACTTTTTAAAAGATGCGCTACTCGGAGAATCTGTTGATCGAGACGAATTCAAAAACGCGATCGCGGCTCAACCACAAGGCTACGCGCATACGACTAGCGTGATTAATTATCTTGCCTCCCACGATCGCGAACACATGATCGTTGAATTAGGCGATCAAGGAATTTTTGATCAGGCGGCGAGCGATCGCGTCAAACTTGGTGCAATTCTACAATTCACCTCTCCTGGCATTCCCATGCTATGGATGGGCGACGAATTCGCTCAACCGACCCACAAAGCCGAGCAGACAACCGAACCCAATCCGCTCGATTGGTCACTCCTCGACCACGAGTTCAATCAAGATCTATTGACGTTCTACAAACATCTAATCGCTCTCCGCAAACAGCAATCCTCTCTCCGCACCGAAAACATCGAGTTCTTCCACGAACACCCAGATCACCCGATCCTGGCTTACGTGCGCTGGAATGATTCTGGAGAACGGGTCGTCGTCGTTGCCAACTTCTCCGACCAATCGTTTGATCACTATGAACTGCCTCATTTTCCAGCAGACGGAACTTGGCGGAAGTGGCTCAGTGATGAACAAATCACCGCAAAAGATAAAAAGGTTGTCATTACGCTTCCCAATCACACGGCATTGATTCTATTGCAAACGTAACACTCTATAAAACACTCCTATGCCCCCATCAACCTTTTCGACTCAAAGTCGATCCTCCCGCTCCCTCAACATTCCACGCAATCCATGGCTGCGTCGAATCGGGTTGTGGATTTTGTGGGTCAGCTTTATTGTCTACATCATTCAGTTCGCGCCTCCAATTCAATCAGACACCTTTCAACCCCTGCAAACGCTTCTCTCAGGGCAAATTCCCTTCATTAACCCAGTCCACATCTCCCTGTTCAGCATGATTGGCATTTGGCTGCTGATTTATAGTTGTCTGATCTTTGCAGACGGCAGGATGCAGCGAATTCGAGCCTGGATTTTTATGCTGCTTTCTATCGGCAGTGGCGTTATCGGATTAATTCCCTACTTGGCCTTGCGAGAACCAAACTCCAATTTTTCGGGTCAAAAAGATAGTTGGTTGCGCTTCTGTGATGCCCGAGCGACAGGCGTTCAACTCAGCATCAGCGCGATCGCACTCTTCCTCTTCGCACTGCTCTTTGGCGATTGGAGCGCATTTCTTTACGAATGGCAAACCAACAAATTCATCCACGGTATGAGTTTAGCGTTTTGTCTCTTCGCATTCTTATTTCCCACATTACTTGGAGATGATATGGAACGTCGGGGCTTAAGCGATGCTCGTCTATTTTGGGCGGTCGCTTTAGTGCCGATCGTAGGTCCTCTTTTTTATCTTTGCGTCCGCCCCCCTCTCCCTGATCGCTAGGCCTTTTCCGTCATCTTGCATCTTCTCAATTCCCTGCTCATTCCCCAAACCCCTGTGATACCATTAGAAACTGGCGTATTCATTACTACGATAGGACGACTCATCCCAATGGCACTGCTGCAAGAGCGCAAACAAGAAATTATCTCCGACTACCAAGTCCATGAGACCGACACAGGTTCTGCCGATGTTCAGGTTGCAATGCTAACCGAGCGCATCAACAAACTCAGCCTGCACCTCAGAACCAATAAGAAAGATCACTCCTCCCGCGCCGGATTGCTGAAGCTAATCGGTCGCCGCAAGCGCCTATTAGCATACGTTCAGAAAGAAGACCCTTCAAAGTATCGCGCTCTCATCGGTCGCCTCGGTATTCGCGGTTAGGCTATTTTTTATGTCCTCTAAACCCAAAGAATCTGGAAACAGCGAAGGGCAAAGCCAGGCTCCAAAGGCTCTCTTGCCCTTCGAGCCAACTCGCAAAAAGGATGCTAAGTCCGCTAAAGCTCCTGCAATTAGAGCACGCAACCCCGCAGGAACTGCTTCACCAACAAAGGCAAAGAAAGTAGAACGCTCCGCCCGTCAACGCGAAGAAATGCAAATTCCTGATGTGGTCAGCCGTAGAATGGCAGGGCGCATGGCGTTCTTTTGCGGTGTTCCAACCAGTCTTGGAATGCTCACCTTTGTTGTGAGCTATTTTGTCGTAACGAAGGGGTTATTCAAGCTGCCAAATTCAGCCGTTTTGCTGATTAGCCTTGGATTCTTTGGGTTAGGAGTCGTCGGTCTATCTTACGGGCTCCTTTCCGCCTCTTGGGACGAAGAGCAGCCCGGAAGCTTACTAGGGATCCAAGAGTTTTCAACCAATTTCGGGCGGTTAACAGACGCTTGGAAGTCGGCAAGGAAGCGGAAGACTCAAGATTGAATAGGTCAGCCCTATGAGCTAGGGAGTAGATAGTTAAATTTAAGAAAGTAGCACTGGGGCAGGATTATCTCATCAAAATCCTGCCCCAACTGTCTGTGCAAGATTGCTTTGACAGGACTTACGCAGTGACGCTAGGAGTAGGGTCTGGTCAAGTTGAGTCATTAT
>NZ_JCACCM010000001.1:0-5032 GCF_059501405.1 Myxacorys sp. | reverse complement strand
GCTTCCCTCCTAGCTTTCGTTTCAACTTCCAGTACTTCTGTCAGTCAAGCAGGATGTTGCCCTCAGTCCAGATAGTCAATTCATTGCTTCAGCAGGTGTAGATGGCAGAATCAAGATTTGGCAACAAGACGGCAGCTTTGTCAGAGAGCTATCCGCAGATGGCAAAAGCCCGGCTCATGGCGCACCAGCAACTGCCATTAGCTTTAGCCCCGATGGAAAACACCTTGTATCGGCTTCTGCCGATCGCACCATCAAACTCTGGAACATAAATGGCACTTTGCTGAAAATTCTTAATGGACATCAAACCGAAGTCATCGAAGTGAAGTTCAGTCCAAACGGACAATTCATTGTTTCTACTGCTGAAGACCAAACGGTTAAACTTTGGCGTAGTAACGGTTCGTTGATTAAAACCCTTGCAGAGAAAGGCATTACGGTTGCGTTCAGCCCCGATAGTCAATTCATTGCTACAGCCGCAATTCGGCAGCCTATTCATCTTTGGCGTAGTGACGGTACATTGATCAAGATCTTTCCTCCTGTGTATGGATCGGCTCATAAACTTGCCTTCAGTCCAGATGGAACAAAGATTGTCAATATCGGAATGCATTCAATGACACTGTGGCAAATGGATGGCACAGAACTTCAAACGCTGACCTTACCCCAGGCAGGAATGTGGGCTGTTACCTTTAGCCCTGATGGACAGCTCATTGCCACGGCTGGACAAGATGCCCACATTCGACTCTTGTTTATTCGTAAACCCGAGGACAGTGCTTTATTTAAAAGCCCCAGCGAACCTGGATCTGGAGGTGGAACGCTGTTTGAGACCTTATTAGGACATAAAGGAGTTGTAACAGGCATTGCGTTTAGTCCCAAAGGAGATTTGCTCACTTCTGCTTCTGAAGACGGTACAATTCGTATCTGGAACCTTCAGCATCCTCTGATTCAACCATTAATTACGGAGGCAGGTGGAGTGCTGAAAGTGGCAGTTAGCCCCACCCAAAATCGCATTATCTCTATAGGGCGTCAAGGGAAAGTCAATCTTTGGCTACGACAAACGGACGGACAGTTTAATACTCGCCCCGATAAGATCTTTAGGGCGCATCAGTTGCCTATTCATAACGCAGCTTTTAGTCCCAACGGGGAAATGTTTGTGACCGCTTCGCGAGATGGTACGGTGATGTTCTGGAAGGTTGACGGTACACATCTACAAACATTAGAGGTCAACCCCAAGGCGAAGACGGGCGATCGTCCCCATGTGGACGGTGTTGCATTTAGCCCTGATGGTCGGTGGTTTGCCACTGCATCCTCTAATAATCTAGTCAAACTCTGGCGGCGTGATAAAACAGGTCTGATTTCAAGTCCGAGACCAGAACGGGTTTTGGCGGCTCATCGAGCGCCAGTGAAGGCAGTTGCATTCAGTCCTGATAGCCAATTTATTGTGTCGGGAGGGTTAGACAACACGCTCAGAATTTGGCTGACAAATGGGACATTACTGAACACGATCGTAGATCATCAAGCTCCAATTCAGAGCATCGCCTTCAGCCCAAAAGAGAATCTGTTTGTATCTGCTTCAGAAGACAAGACCCTTAAGCTTTGGCGAATAGAGGGTGATTTAATCAAGACGCTCAAGGGACACCAAGCCGCTATCTTAGATGTCAACTTCAGCGCTAACGGATTGTACATTGCGTCTAGCTCAATGGATGGCACTGTTAAACTTTGGGGCAGCAATGGCTCGATCGTTAAAACGCTAAAACGCCATCATTCTGCTGTTAGAAGTACAGCCTTTGTTTTAGATGAAAAAACGCTGATATCGGCAGGTGATGATCAATCTCTGCTGTTGTGGAATTTGGACAAGATTTTGCAATTAGATGAATTGAGTTATGCCTGCACTTGGGTGAGAAGCTATTTGCAAAATACTCCTACTGTGGAAGAATATAACCGTCTTTGCAATTGACAGCACTCTCGATCGGCAAGGTAACCAACGACTCGACTTCTTCTGGTGCAAGTCCAGGTGCTTCCGTCTGGATTTCCACCTGGGGTGGCGCGAAATCTGGAAACACGTCCAGCGGCATCCGAGCCAGGTTGTAGCTACCCAAAACGGTAACAATGATGGCACCAATCACCACCAGCCAGCGTTGAGCGATCGCCATTTCAGAATTGCATTCAGCATAAGCAAGAGATATTGTCAATTCTGTAAGTTTTAATAATCGTTGACTATTAGTTCTGATGAGGCTTTCGCTCTGCTTCTAGCGTTTCTGGTGGGGTATGAACTTTGCCATCAGCAGACCCATTCCCATGACCGTTAGAATGAAAGTAAATTTCAGTGTCACGGGGGGATAGAGAACCCTGTGCTGCGGGCTGAAGCCGACGACTATAACGCGATGCCCAAACCGTACCTGCCCAAAATGTACCTGCCGTGATCGCACCTCCTATGGGCAACGTCACCCACCACGGCAAAGCAGAAAGATTCGCTCCTTGAGCGGCTGTTGCGGGAGTTTTGCTATGGCCTGCATCTGCTTTTGTGTCGCCCCGTAGTGACTGTGCGTACAGTTGCGGTGCGCGTTGTGTCACCACTTTGTCGCCGTCAAATAGTCCATTTATGACTTCTACTGTGCCAGCCGGAGATCGGCGTCGGCAGTTTGAACGGCTGCGATCGCATCTACTTTTCGATCTGAAGCGGTCGATCGCAGTTCAGCCAAATCAGGACTTGTCAGACCGCCACAGGTTGCCTTGCATTAACTGTATCCCTGGGTTTGACCAACAATCGCAGCACTGTTCCATCTACAGGGGTTATCACCTCAACTTGGCGGTTCGGCAGCGTCTCAATCTGTCCAGTCGTTTTTATCCCAAACGCCAATCGCTGGCGCGTGACAGGTTCAACCTTAAAACCAGCCGCTGTGCTGTTTCTGCATCCACTTGAACGCTTCCACTAGACTGAGCAGATCCGCCTTTAAATTCATCCCCATGTCCACTGTGCGCGAGAACGATCATAGGAGTTCCCGCCAGCCATCCGAGCATCAGCAGCGTTGTCGAAAGTTGGCGAATTGAGGTGGAAACAGAAGCAGGATTCATCATACGATCGTTCCTAAACAGAGCAACAATTATTCAGTGTGCTGGCCAAATGCGAAATGACCATGAAACGGACTATTGGTTATACCAAGCTTTGCGCCACTGCTCCATTTGATCAATTTCGGTTTGTTGCGAAGATACGATTGCTTTAGCCAGTTTCTGAACTTCAGGACGCTTTGATTTTTGTTGCGCTTCTTTTGCCATTGCGATCGCGCCTTCATGGTGGGGAATCATGGCGTTCATAAAGCGCAAATCAAATTGATCATCGGCTGTACCTAAATCCATGCTCATCGCCATGCTGTCTTTTTGCTGCTGAGACATCGGCATCGATTTGTTCTGCTGTGAATCGTAAGCCACAAATTCTTCAGATGCATTGGGATACCACTGCTTCCGCCATGTTGCCATCAACTCATTTTCTTCGCGGTTTTGCGTCACAATGATGTTTTGAGCGAGGGATTTGATTTCAGGGCGTTTTGATTTTTGCTCGGCTTCTTTTGCCATCTCGATCGCGCCTCGGTGATGCAATCGCATAGCATCAATAAAGCGTAGATCATACTCGGCATCCGCAGGACCTAAATCCATGTTCATCATGCTACCGTGGTGCATGTTGCCGTGATCCATCCCTGGCGTTCCTGCCATTGGTGAACCCATTGGTGAACCTGTTGCAGTAGGGCTTTGATTAGAGGTTGAATTTTGAGCAGAGTTCGAGCAAGCTGTCAGCCCACCCATACCAATGACCGCACCAAGCGAAAGCCCAAGTAAACCTGTTTTGAACAGTGAACGATTCATACTTAAACTTACAAATTTCGTTTACACCTTGTATTTTGAACTGTCTAGTTGGCTGGAGAATCAAGGGCAAAAAGTATATTTCAGATCGATTCCCTGAATGTGGTGTAATGTCAACTATTCAGTGATTCAAAGCAGCACAAAAAGATGGAATCAGGATGGAACTTCTCTCTATCGATAGTACTGAACTTCTTTAAAGGGTTTGTAGCTAAATGGTTAGACGCGATTGCATTAGCAACTTCCTATCGTAAAAGCCAAGAACTGCGCTTCAGCCTTTGTGCTTCAGTTCCCTTGTTTGTTTCCTTTAGGAGTAACGTGGTTCTTACGATTGCGGCTATCTCTGTGCTTGAGGGACAGCCTCTTCTCACTGCTTAGGAGAGTTTTCAGTACGATCGCTTGACACTCCAGCCAACTAGATGGTTCAGAATAATCAATAATAAAGCTCTCGCTTCAAGGAAGCTCGAATGATGACGTTACACTTTACTGTTCCGAACATGGCTTGTTCTGCTTGCAGTGACACGATTACTCATGCAATCAAAGCGGTTGATCCTAACGCAAAGGTGAATGCCGATCTAAAAACGAAGCTGGTTGATGTTGAAACGCAAGCTTCAGAAACCAGCGTTAAGCAAGCTGTAAGTGAGGCTGGATATACCGTTGCTTAGTTTGATCTGTTATTGATTACGCGATCGCTGTGATGATATGCCGCCCGCGTCACTCTAAATTCAATGCTTGAGAAGTGCGATCGCTCGATTACAAGCGATCGCACTCCGCCTTAATCTCATAGTAATAACCGCGATAATAGAATTAATTCATTGAGGCTAGATCAATGGTTGCCACTCAGCCACCAAAAATAGTGACTACAGAACCTTCTACAGAAGAACAGTCTTTGTTCTCGTTAGAAGATTTCATGCTTCATCCTCCACACCATATGGAGTGGATTGATGGAGAATTAGTGGAGACAACCGGAATGACACTTCGGCATAGCTTGGTTCAAGGGCGATTAGTGAGTGAATGGAGAAATCATGCCTTCTCAACCCAGCAAAGAGGAGAAGTTTATCCAGAAGCCCCCTGCCGAACGCTCAAGCAAGGTCGTCGCCCTGATGTTGCCTATTTGCCTGCTGAGCTAGTAGAGTTGTCGGGAAATAAAAACAAAGGTAGCTAACATGACCTTTCAAGTTCT